>JAFEES010000240.1 GCA_018240995.1 Pseudomonadota bacterium
GGCGGCATGGGCTCCATCATGGGCTCCATCCTCACCGGCCTGGGCCTGGGCGTGATCGAGGGCTTCACCAAGGTGTTCTACCCCGAGGCATCTTCCACCGTGGTGTTCGTCATCATGGCCATCGTCTTGCTCATACGCCCCGCCGGTCTGTTCGGCAAAGAGAAATAAGCCGCAAGGGGTGATCCACATGAACGTTCAAAAATTTGCCCCCATAGGCTATGCCCTGCTGCTGCTGGGTCTGGTCGCCGCGCCCTTCGTGGGCGCCTACCCGGTGTTCGTGATGAAGCTGCTGTGCTTCGCACTGTTCGCCACCGCCTTCAACCTGCTGCTGGGCTATACCGGCCTGCTGTCCTTCGGCCATGCGGCCTTCCTTGGCGGCGCGGCCTATGTCACGGGCCACGCCGTCAAGGTCTGGGGTGCCACGCCCGAGCTGGGCCTGCTGATCGGCACGCTCTCTGGTGCACTGCTGGGCCTGGTGATGGGCTGGTTCACCATCCGCCGCCAGGGCATATACGCCACCATGATCACGCTGGCGCTGGCGCAGATGCTGTTCTTTGCCGCGTTGCAAATGCCGTTCACCGGCGGCGAGGACGGCCTGCAGGGCGTGCCGCGCGGCAAGCTGTTTGGCGTGCTCGACCTGTCCAGCGACCTGACCATGTACTACGTGTGCCTGGTGATCGTGGTGCTGGCCTTCCTGCTGATCGTGCGCACCATCCATTCGCCGTTTGGCCAGGTGCTGCGCGGCATCAAGGAAAACGAGCCGCGCGCCACCTCGCTGGGCTATGACACGAACCGCTTCAAGCTGCTGGCCTTCGTCATCTCGGCCGCCATCGCCGGCCTGGCCGGCGCGCTCAAGACCCTGGTGCTGGGCTTTGCCACGCTGTCGGACGTGCACTGGAGCGCGTCCGGCCATGTGGTGCTGATGACCCTGGTGGGCGGCATGGGCACGCTCAGCGGCCCGCTGGTCGGCGCCGCCGTGGTGGTGGCGCTGGAAAACAAGATCGGCGATCTGGGCACCTTCCTGGCCGGCCTGACGCGCATCGACTGGTTCAACACCCTGGGCGAGTCGGTGACCATAGTCACCGGCCTGATCTTCGTGATCTGCGTGCTGGCCTTCCGGCGCGGCATCATGGGTGAGATCATTGCCTGGCTGCAGCACCGCGGTGCCAGGGGTGGCAACGGGCATTGATGAGCGGCATGCATGGCCGTCAGGCCGTGCAGCGTACAACGGCCATGCGCGGCGCCATGCCCCGCATGGCCGCTTTGCCTTCGGCGCTGGTCAGCCCAGCCGCAGGCGCTGGGCGTAGCCCGTCATCTCCAGGTAGCCACGCCCCAGCTCGCGCCCGGCGGCATCGCGCAGCAGGCTCAGGCCCTCCCAGTAGATGGCGCCCGTGGAGCCGCGGCTGTCGAGCTCCTGCGCGTCGAGCAGCGCCTGCACGCTGAACCGGCCGGCGGGCGTGTCCACCTGCCAGTCCACGGGGTAGAGGGCGCCGCTGCCGGGGCTGCGCCAGCGGCGCAGCGGCGTGAAGCGCACGGCGTCCGGGCCGAAGCTCTGCGCACCCGGTATGCCGGCAGGCCGCCAGGAGCCGCCCGCCCACAGCGCGCTGCCGTCCTCGCGCCGCAGCTGGAAGGCGGTGAGCGCCGTGCCGTCGTCCAGGTTCATGCCAATCCAGTCCCAGCCCACGGCATCGGGTGCCATCAGCGCCTCGCTCCATTCATGGTCCAGCCAGGCGCGGCCCGTGGCGACGGCCATGCGGTGCTCACCGAGCGCGATGGCGCCCGCCACCGCCAGTTGCGGCTGGCTGTAGTAGTAGCTGGCCTGGCTCGCATCCGGGCCCTTGCGCGACAGGCCGGCCTCGCCCTGCAGCAACAAGGGCTGCGTGCTGGTGCAAGACAGCTCCAGCGCAAAGCCGTCGGCCTGGGCGCGGATGTCGTAGCGGCTGTGGCCTGGCGCGCTGCTCGGGCGGCGCACCAGCGACCAGTCGCGCAGGTGGATGTTGGTGTCGTCTTCGGCGGTTTGCGCAATGCCGAAGCCGGCGCGCGCGATGCGCTGGTCGTGCAGCTGGTGGTGGCCCTGCAGGTCGGTCAGCGCCGCATGGGCAAAGATCAGCTGGCGCGCGGCAAAGGCCGACCGCAGGCCCTGGGTGGCTTCCACGCGCGTGCGAAAGAAGGTGATCTGAAAGCCCCATAGCCTGTCGGCCGCGCGGCCGGTGCGCGCCTGGCCGGTAAGGTACCACCACTCCGTGCGCAGGTCGGGGTGGCTGCCATGGTCGCGCGGAAAGACCAGGCGGCGCGCCGGCAGCGCCGCCGCGGGGCCGCCCCAGGCCAGCGCCCCCAGCAGCAGCGCGCGGCGCCGCAGCATCGCCAATTCAGGCCAGCAGCCGCTGCAGCTGTTGCTCGGCCGCGGCGCAGTCGCCCATGCATTGCCGCACCCAGTCTTGGTTGTAGTAGGTGGGCAGGTAGCGCTCGCCCGCGTCGCACAGCAGCGACAGGATGGAGCCCTGCTCGCCGCGCGCGCGCATCTCCCGCGCCAGGCGCAGCATGGTGACGAAGTTGGTGCCGGTGGACGGGCCCACGCGCCGGCCCAGCAGCGCCGACAGGGCGCGCATGGCGACGATGGAATCGGGGTCGGCCACCTCGTCCATGCGATCGACCAGGGTGCGTATGAAGCTGGGCTCCACGCGCGGCCGGCCTATGCCCTCGATGCGCGAGCCCGGTGCCGTGAGCGTGGCGTCGCCCGTGCGGTGGTAGGCGGCGAACACCGAGCCGGCCGGGTCGGCCACGCAGACCTGGCTGGCGTGCCTTTGGTAGCGCACATAGCGGCCTATGGTGGCGCTGGTGCCGCCCGTGCCCGCGCCGACCACGATCCAGCGCGGGATGGGGTGGCGCTCGCGCTGCATCTGGCTGAACATGCTCTCGGCGATGTTGTTGTTGCCGCGCCAGTCGGTGGCGCGTTCGGCATAGGTGAACTGATCCATGTAGTGGCCGCCGGTCTCGGCCGCCACGGCGCGCGCCGCGTCGTATACGGCGCAGGCACTGTCCACGAAGTGGCAGCGCCCGCCGTAGAACTCGATCAGCGCGATCTTCTCGGCCGAGGTGCTGCGCGGCATCACCGCCACGAAGGGCAGGCCCAAGAGGCGCGCGAAGTAGGCCTCGCTGACGGCGGTGGAGCCGCTGGAGGCCTCGACCACGGTCGAGCCCGCGCGCAGCCAGCCGTTGCACAGCGCGTACAAAAACAGCGAGCGCGCCAGCCGGTGCTTCAGGCTGCCCGTGGGGTGGGTGGACTCGTCCTTCAGGTACAGGTCTATGCCGGCATTGGTGAAGGCAGGCAGCGGCAGCGGTATCAGGTGCGTGTCGGCGCTGCGCTGGTAGTCGGCCTCGATGCGGGCGATGGCCTGGTGCAGCCAGGCGCTGGGGGTGTGGGCGGTGTGGGGCATGGGCGCATTGTGGGGCCTACCAGTCTTCCTTGACAGCCATGACCGCGTCGCGCCCCGCGGCGCTGGCGCCGGCCAGCCAGGCGGTGAGCGTGCCCACGGCGATCACGGCGGCGGCCAGCGTGCCCAGGCGCGGCCAGGGCAGGGCCAGATCCATGGTCCAGTGAAAGCTTTGCGGGTTCACCACCCGCACCAGCACCACGGCCACGGCCAGGCCCAGCAGCAGGCCGGCCGCCGCGCCCACGGCCGTCCAGGCCGCGCCCTCGGCGGCGACCACGGCCAGGATCTGGCGGCGTGTCAGGCCCAGGTGGGCCAGCAGGCCGAACTCCTTGCGCCGCGCCAGCACCTGGGCGCTGAAGCTGGCGGCCACGCCGAACAGCCCGATGGCAATGGCCACGGTCTGCAGCCAGTAGGTGACGGCGAAGCTGCGGTCGAACAGGGCCAGCGAGCGCGCGCGTATGGCATCGGCCGAGCTGAATTCGAGGGCTTGCGCGGCGGCCTCGCCCAGGTTCTGGCGGGCCTGGGCCAGCACCTGGGCGCGCACGGTATCGGCGCTGCTGCCGGGTGCGGGCCACAGCGCCAGGTCGCTGGTGCGCGCGTCGCCCGTCAGGCGCGTGAAGTCCGCACTGTCCAGGGCAATGGCGCCATGCTGGCGCACATAGTCGCGCCATACGCCAGCTATGTAAAAAATAGCTGTTGGTGCCTGTCCTGCCTGCATGGATGGCCTGAAAGCCTCTGATAGCAAGGGCCAGTCGGCACCCGGGCGCGCGCCGTACAGGTCGGCCACCGCCTCGCTCACGTACACGCCTATGCGGCCCTGCGGCACCGGCAGGGCGGCGCCCACCAGCGGCAGGGTGCGCGCCGGGTCGGCGCCCAGCGGCCGCGCCAGCAGGGCCACGGCCGGGCGGTCGGGGCGCAGCTGCAGGCTGCTGCTGCGCAGCGCCTGCACGCGCGCCACGCCGGGCAGCGCGGCCACGGCGTCGGCAAAGGCGGGTGGGAACACGGCGGCCTCGTCGCCCGTGGCGCCGGCGGCGCGCAGGTACAGCGGCGCGGGCAGCACGCTGTCCAGCCACTGGACGACCGAGGCGCGAAAGCTGCCCACCATCACC
>JAFEES010000241.1 GCA_018240995.1 Pseudomonadota bacterium
GCGTTTCATCAAGAAGCTGCCGGGCATTGAGCACGCCATCACGCCCTGCGAGGGCATTGCCGCGGCCGAGAAGATCCGCGACCGCCTGCGCGCCCTGCAGGGTGGCACCATAGCCGTCGGCTTTGCCGCCAACCCGCAGGAGCAGCAGGCCGTGCGCGGCGGGCCGATGTTCGAGTTTTTGTTCGGCATAGATGCCCAGCTGCGCCGCGAAGGCCGACGCGAGCGCTTCCAACTGGTGTTCTTCAACCCCAGCACCGAGCCCGGCGCGCGCCTGGGCGCCAAGACCGTGCAAAGCCTGCTGGCCGAGATGGCGCGCCGCGGCATCGCCACCCACCTGGGCCACAAGATGCTGCGCCTGGAGACCGGCAAGGTGGTCACCGAGGGCGGCGAGATACCGGCCGACATGATTTTGTTCATGCCCGGCATGACGGGCAACGCCTGGTTTGACGCCACCACCCTGCCCCGCTCCCCCGGCGGCCTGCTGCGCGCCGATGCGCAATGCCGCGTGGCCGGCGAGGGCTGGCGGCACTGCTATGTGGTCGGTGATTCGGGCAGCTTTCCCGGCCCCGAATGGGCGCCCAAGCAGGCCCACATGGCCGACCTGCACGCCCGCGCCGCGGCGGCCAACCTGCTGGACGGCCTGGCCAGCAGGCCCGAGCAGGCGGGCTTTGTGCCGCAGCTGGCCTGCATCATCGACTCGGGCAGCCACGGCACGCTGGTGCTGCGCAACCCGCGGCGCACCCTGGTGCTGCCGCCGCTGCGCCTGATGCATTGGGCCAAGCGCGCCTTTGAAGGGCGCTACCTGCAGCAGTACCGCTGATTCGATTTTTTGATTTTGAATAGGAGAACCACCATGACCTCTTGGCGCGTCGTACGCATCTTCGCCGGCTTTGCCGTGCTGCTGTCCCTGGCGCTGGGCATTCCCGGCAGCCCGGTCTTCGTCAGCCAGTGGTGGCTGGCCTTCACCGCCTTCGTGGGCCTGAACCTGCTGCAAAGCGGGCTGACCAAGTGGTGCATGCTGGAGAGCATCTTGCGCAAGCTGGGCATTCAGCCGGGTTGCTGAAGCGTCAACGCATCACCCCGAACTCCTGCGCCATCTGGCGGTAGGCCTGCATCTGGCGCTGCACGGCGGCGTCCAGCGCGGCGCCGCTGAGCGCCACGGGCTGCAGGCCGAACTGCGCCAGCGCCTGCGCCGCCGCGGGCTGCCGCATGGCCCGGCCCAGCATGTCGGCCCAGTGGCGGTAGTCGCGCTCACCAACCCCGGGGCCCAGGTAGAGGCCGCGCAGAATGGGCCAGTCTATGGCCAGGCCCTGCTCCCTGGCGGTGGGCGTGCCCGACCAGCGCCCCGGCAGGCGCTGCGGCGCCAGCAGCGCCAGCACGCGTATCGGCGCGCCCTTGTCCATCTGCCGCGCCACCTCGGCCGCGTCGCCGGGCAACACCTGCACATGGTCACCCATGAGCGCCGCCAGGGCCTCGCCGCCGCCCTCAAAGGCCACGAAGCGCATCTCCTTGTGGCTGACGCCGGCCGCTCTTGCCAGCAGCGCGGCCTTCATCCAGTCCTGGCTGCCAATCGAACCGCCACCGCCAAACACCAGGCGCCCGGGTTGCGCGCGCAGCGCGGCCAGCAGCTCGGCCAGCGTGCGGTAGGGCGCGTCCTGGCGCACCGCGATCACGCCATAGTCCATGCCCAGCCCGGCCAGCCAGCGCACGCTGCGCTCGTCATAGGGCCCGAAGCGCCCCTGGGCCAGGTTCAAAAGCGTGCCAGACGAGAACGCCACCAGTGCCCGGCCGTCGGCGGGACGCTGGCTTACGCTGCTCTTGAACGCCAGCGCGCCTATGCCGCCGGGCTGGTAGACGATGGGCAGGGGCTGGCCCAGCTCGCCCGTGGCCAGCAGCAGCTGGTTCAGCAGCTGGCAGGTCAGGTCGAAGCCGCCGCCAGGCTTGGCCGGCGCGATGCAGCGCGCGCCTGCCGCGGGCGGCGCCACGGCTTGCGCCGCCGCGGCCAGGGCCAGGCACATGAACAGCGCCCGCAGCGCCACGCCACACCAGGTCTGCCAGCAACGCCGCGGCTTCATGTGCGTGGCCACCAGAGAGTGACGCGCGTGCCCTGCCCGCCCGGCGGGCCGTCCAAGCGCAGCGTGCCGCCGTGGCGCTCCATGACCGAGCGCGCAATCGCCAGGCCCAGGCCCGAGCCGCGGCTGAGCCGGCCCTTGGCAAAGCGCTGGCCGGCGCGGCCCGCCAGCTCCGGCGCCAGGCCCGGCCCGTCGTCCAGTACCGTCAGGCGGTAGCCCTGGGCGTCGGCGCTTGCCGCCAGGGTCACCACGCCATGCTCGCGCCCATGCTGCACGGCGTTGTGGGTGATGTTGAGCAGCGCCTGGCGCAGCAGCTCGCGGTCGCCCCGGGCCCAGGCCTCGGCGGCGTCGTCCGCCAGGCCCAGATCCACGCCGCGCGCGCGTGCCAGGGGCAGCAGCTCCAGGGCCACGTCGCGCGCCAGCCGCATCAGGTCTACCGGCTCCGGCAGCAGCTCGGCGACGTCGCTGCGCGCCAGCGTCAGCAGCTGGTTGGTGGCGCGGATGGCGTCGCCCAGGGTGCCCGACAAGGCCTGCAGCGCCTGCCGCTGGCGCGCGCCGTCGCGCTCGCGCAGGGCGTAGTCGAGCTGCGCGCGCAGCGTGGCCAGGGGCGTGCGCAGCTGGTGCGAGGCGTCGTCCATGAAGGCCTGGCGCTCATCCATGAGCTGGCGCGTGCGCTGCAGCTGCTGGTTCACGGCGGCCACCAGCGGCGCTATGTCGCGCGGCAGGCCGGCCGTCTCCATGGGGCGCAGGTCGTCGGCCCGGCGCGCGCGGGTCTGCGCCGCCAGCCGCGTGATGGGCCGCAGCGCCACGCCCAGCACGGCCACCACGCTGGCCAGCAGCAGGGCCAGCAGGGCCAGGTCGCGCAGCGCGGCGCGGCGCATGAAGCCGGCCGTGAACTGCGTGCGCGAGGCCGTGCTTTCGGCCACCTGGATCACCAAAAACTGGCTGTCGCTGCCCTCGGGCGCCGCGTCCAGGGCGCGCATGAAGGCGCCCACGCGCACGCTGTCGCCAAAGTAGCTGGCGTCGTAGAACTGCGGCTGGCCCGGACGCAATGGCGTGGGTGGCGCCGGCAGATCAGGGTTGCCCAGCTCCACCAGGCCGTCGGCGGTGGCCACGCGAAAGTAGACCTTGCCCGTGGCCGTGAGCTGGAAGAACTCGAACAGCCGGTAGGGCAGCTCCACCGACAGGCCGCCCGAGGCGGTGGACACGTTCAGATCCAGCGCCTTGATGGCGCCCAGCAGCGAGCGGTCGTAGGCCGCGTTGGTGGAGGCCATGACATCCGCGCGCGTAAACCACAGGCCCGCTGCCGCCATGACCACCATGGCCGGCAACAGCAGCACCAGCAGCCGCTGCCTAGTGCTGGCCTGGCGTATCCAGACCCAGTTCCAGGACATAGCCCAGGCCACGGTAGGTGTGGATGCGCACGCCGCTGCCCTCCAGGCGCTTGCGCAGGCGGTGCAGCAGCACGTCGATCACCGAGGGCTGCACGTCCTCGTCGTCGCCGAAGACCCTGTCCATGGCCTGCTGGCGCGACAGCGGCTCTCCGCTGCGCTGCACCAGGGCCTTGAGCAGCGCCTGCTCGCGCGGCGACAGCGCCAGGGGCTCGCCCGCCAGCGTGAATTGGCGCGTCACCGTATCGAACTGCAGCGGCCCGCAGGCCAGGCGCGGGTGTTCGCTGCCGCGCGCGCGCCGCACCAGGGCCGTGAGACGCGCCTCCAGCTCCGCCAGCTCGAACGGTTTGGCCAGGAAGTCGTCCGCCCCCTGGTTCAGGCTGTCCACCTTGTCGCCCAGCGTATCGCGTGCCGTCAGCACCAGCACCGGGATGCGCTCGTCGCGTGCGCGCAGCCGGCGCAGCACCTCGGCGCCGCTGCGCCCGGGCAGGCCCAGGTCGAGCACCAGGGCGTCGTAGTCGCGCTCGGCCAGCGCACTTTCCACCAGGCGTCCGTCGTCATACCAGTCCACGTGGCAGCCGCCCTGTTCGAGGGCCTTGGCCAGCCACTCGCCCAGGGGCCTTTCGTCTTCGGCCAGCAGGATGCGCATGACGCAGATTATCGGCGCCATCCTATGGCGGGTTTGAAAGACAACTGATAGGTTGCGCCGTGCACCATGGCGACCTTGGCGTATTTTTGGGCCACATTGGGCATTCACCCCCCGGAGACAGACAACATGCACCCATCCACCACCACCTTCCTCAAGCGCCGCCAGCTGCTGGCGGGCGGCGCTGCCGCCGCCACCTCGCTGTGGCTGCCCGCGGCGCGCGCGCAGGCCAGCTGGCCTTCCAAGCCGCTGCGCCTGGTGGTGCCGTTCGCGCCCGGCGGCAGCTCGGAGATCGTGGCCCGCGCCGTGGCGGCCGAGGTGTCCAAGACCATTGGCCAGAACATGTTCGTGGACAACAAGCCCGGCGCGGCCGGCAACATCGCCATGCAGGAGGTGGCG
>JAFEES010000242.1 GCA_018240995.1 Pseudomonadota bacterium
TCGCCAACCGCCTGCTGCGCCGCGTGCGCGACTACGCCGACGTGAAGGGCGACGGGCGCATCACGCTCGACATCGCCCAGCGCGCCCTGGCGCCACCCGAGCAGGTGGCGGCCGTGGCCAGCACCGCGCAACTGGCCGCGCTGCAGCGCGAATGCCGCAGGGTGTACGTAGACCCGGCGCTGATCCAGTACGCCGTGCGCCTGGTGGCCGCCACGCGCGCGCCACGGCAGCAGGGCCTGCAGGACATTGCCGGCCACATCGCCTGCGGCGCCAGCCCGCGTGCCACCATTGCCCTGGCCGAGGGCGCGCAGGCTCTGGCCATGCTGCGCGGGCGCGGCTACGCCCTGCCCGAGGACATGTTGGACCTGGCGCACGACGTGCTGCGCCACCGCATTGCTTTGAGCTACGAGGCCCTGGCCGAGGGCCTGGACGCCGACGCGCTGATCCAGCGCATCATGGGCCACCTGCCCGCGCCCGCGCGCGTGCTGCACCATTCGGCCGAAGAGGCCGCCGACGCCGAGGCGCGCCGTGCCTGAACCCGCCCGCCCGCACACCGCCCCCGGGGCCGCCGAGCGCCTGCTGCAGCGCCTGGAATGGACGGTGCTGCGCCGCCTGGACGGGCTGCTTCAGGGCGACTCGCGCACGCTCTTGCGCGGCGCCGGCATAGACCTAGCCGACCTGCGCGAATACCAACCGCACGACGACGTGCGCCATATCGACTGGAACGTCACCGCGCGCCTGGCCACGCCCCATGTGCGCGTGTACACCGAGGATCGCGACATGACGGCCTGGTTCCTGCTCGACCTGAGCCCCTCGGTGGACTTCGGCGCGCCGGGCCAGGCCAAGCGTGACATGCTGGCAGGCTTCGTCGGCGTGCTGGCGCGCCTGATCCAGCGCCACGGCAACCGCGTGGGCGCCGTGCTGCACGACGGCCGCGCCGCCCTGGGCCGGGTGCTGCCCGCCGGCGGCGGGCGGCGCCAGGTGCTGCAGCTGCTGCACCTGCTGGCGGGTGGCCAGGGCGCGCCCGGCCTTGCCGCGCCCCCCGGCATCACCGACCTGAGGCAGCTGCTGACGCAGGCCCAGGGCCTGCTGCGCCGGTGCTCGGCGGTGTTCGTGGTTTCCGACTTCCTGAGCACCCCGGGCTGGGACAAGCCCCTGGCACGCCTGGCCCGGCGCCACGACGTGGTCGCCGTGCGCCTGCTCGACCCGCTGGAGCTGGAACTGCCCGACATGGGCCTGCTGCTGCTGCGCGACCCCGAGACCGGCGAGCAGCTGCAGGTGGACACGCACGAGCGCGGCTTTCGCCACCGTTTCGCGCGCCTGGCCGCACAGCGCGAGGCCGAGCTGCGCGCCGGCCTGGCGCGCGCCGGCGTGGACACGCTGGAGCTGTCCACCGACGAAGACCTGCTCGGCGCCCTGGTGCGCTTCATGCAGTTGCGCGGCCGCCGCCCGCGCCTGGCGGCCGGCAGCCCGGCCCTGGCGGCAGCCAGCTGAGGTTGAAATGAAGCTATTTTTACTCACCCTACCGTTGGCATCGTCATCCCCGCGAAGGCGGGGATCCAGTGCTCCCTGCCAGCGTTCCTGGATTCCCGCCTGCGCGGGAATGACGGGGTGGTGCGGTCGTGGCGCCCAGGTTTCATGCGCTGCGGGTAGCGCTCAACGCCATGAATAACTGAGAGGCAAAGGAGCGGACGATGGTGTTTCTCTGGCCCTCCATGCTGTGGCTGCTCGCGGCCCTGCCGCTGCTGGTGCTGCTGTACCTGTGGCTGCTGCACCGGCGCAAGGCCCAGGCCATTGCCTACCCCGGCCTGGCCCTGGTGCGCCAGGCGCTGGGCAGCGGCACGCAGTGGCGCCGCCATCTGCCGCCGCTGCTGTTCCTGCTGGGCCTGGCGGCGCTGCTGCTGGCGGCGGCGCGACCGCTGGCTGTGCTGAAGCTGCCATCCGAGCAGCAGACCATCATCCTGGCCATGGACGTATCGGGCAGCATGCGCGCCACCGACGTGGAGCCAGACCGCCTGACGGCCGCGCAAAACGCCGCCAAGGCCTTCATCAAGGATCTGCCGCGCCATGTGCGCGTGGGCGTGGTGGCCTTTGCCGGCACGGCCCAGCTGGCGCAGCTGCCCACGCAAAGCCACGAGGATCTGGTGAAGGCCATAGACAGCTTCCAGCTACAGCGCGGCACGGCCACGGGCAACGGCATCATGGTGGCGCTGGCCACGCTGTTCCCGGACGCCGGCATAGACATCGCCGCCCTGGGCGGGCGCCAGGCCATGCGCGCCCTGCCCATCGACGAGATCGCCCGCCCCGAGCCGGCAAGAAAGCCCTTCACCCCGGTGGCGCCGGGCTCATACCGCTCGGCCGCCATCATCATGCTGACCGACGGCCAGCGCACCACCGGCGTGGATCCCATGGAGGCCGCGCAATGGGCCGCCGACCGCGGCGTGCGCGTATTCACCGTGGGCGTGGGCACGGTGCAGGGCGAGGTCATAGGCTTCGAGGGCTGGACCATGCGCGTGCGGCTGGACGAGGACACGCTCAAGGCCGTGGCCCTGCGCACCAATGCCGAATACTTCCACGCCGCCACGGCGCAGGATCTGCACAAGGTCTACGAAAACCTGAGCTCGCGCATCACGGTGGAGACCAAGGAGACCGAGGTGTCGGCCCTGCTGGCGCTGGTGGGCGCGGCGCTGACGGTGCTGGCGACCGGGCTGTCGGTGTGGTGGTTTGGCAGGGTTTTGTAGAGTTATATCCAGGTTGGATACATACCTCAGACACGCTGCCCTGCGCATCGTCATCCCCGCGCAGGCGGGGATCTAGAGCCGGCGCCGCGGCTGGATGCCCGCCTGCGCGGGCATGACGATAATTTTTGGTGTTTCATGGCCGTAGCGCCCTGTATATGAGCGCAAACAGCTATTGTTTTTATATCAACCCAAAACCCCGGACACCAGCCGCAGCACCCGGTCGCAGCGCGCGGCCAGCGACTCGTCGTGCGTGACCATGACAAAGGCCGTGCCCTGCTCGCGCGCCAGCCGCAGCATCAGCTGGAACACCGCGTCGGCCGTGGCGCGATCCAGGTTGCCCGTGGGCTCGTCGGCCAGTACGCAGGCCGGGCGCGTGACCAGGGCGCGCGCAATCGCCACACGCTGGCGCTCGCCGCCAGACAGTTCCGCCGGGCGGTGCAGCACGCGCTCGCCCAGGCCCACGGCCTTGAGCATCTGCTGGGCCTGGGCCAGGCATTGCTCATAGGGCAGGCGGCGTATGCGCAGCGGCATGGCCACGTTGTCCTGGGCGCTGAATTCGGGCAGCAGGTGGTGGAACTGGTAAATGAAGCCCAGGTGCGCATTGCGCAGCCGCCCCTGCGCGGCCGGGGACAGCGCGCCCAGCGCCTGGCCCTTGAGCGTCACCGCGCCGGCGGTCGGTGCATCCAGCCCGCCCAGCAGGTGCAGCAGCGTGCTCTTGCCCGAGCCCGAGGCGCCGACGATGGCCAGGGTCTCGCCCGCACGCACCGCCACATCCACGCCCTGCAGCACGCTGACATCGAGCCGTCCCTCGGTAAAGCGCTTGGCCAGGGCTTTAGCCTGCAGCACGATTTCACTCATAGCGCAGCGCCTCCGCCGGGTTCACGCGGCTGGCGCGCCAGCTCGGGTACAGGGTGGCGACGAAGGCCAGGATCAGCGAGATGACCGCAATCGGCACGATGTCGCTGCTTTGCGGGTCGCTGGGCATGCGGCTGATCAGGTAGATGTCCTGCGGCAGGAAGGTGGTGTGCAAGAGCCGCTCTATGGCCGGCACGATGACGTCGATGTTGAAGGCGATGGCAAGGCCCAGCAGCAGCCCGGCCAGCGTGCCGATGACGCCCACCATGGCGCCCTGCACCACGAAGATGCCCATGATGCTTTGCGGGCTGGCGCCCAGCGTGCGCAGGATGGCGATGTCGGCGCGCTTGTCGGTCACGGTCATGACCAGGGTGGACACCAGGTTGAAGGCCGCCACGGCGACGATCAGCGTGAGGATGATGAACATCATGCGTTTTTCCAGCTGCACGGCGGCAAACCAGGTCTTGTTCTGCTGCGTCCAGTCACGGATCAGCAAATGGCCCGACAGGCTGCGCGCCAGCTGCTGCGCCACCTCGGGCGCCTCGTGCAGATCCTTCAATTTGAGGCGCACGCCGGTCGGGCCTTCGAGGCGGAAGATGCGCTCGGCGTCCTGGTGCGCCATCAGCACCAGGGTCGAGTCATATTCGTAGTGGCCCGAGCTGAAGGTGCCGGCCACCGTCATCTGTTTCAGGCGCGGCAGCACGCCCGCCGGCGTGACCTGGCCCGAGGGCGCGATCAGCGTCACCGTGTCGCCCGCCTGCACGCCCAGCTGGCGCGCCAGCTCGCTGCCCAGGATGACGCGGAACTCGCCCGGCTCCAGGGCCTTCAGGCCGTGCAGGCTCTCGGCCGCCAGGTCGGTCACCTGCGGTTCGAGTGCCGGGTCTATGCC
>JAFEES010000243.1 GCA_018240995.1 Pseudomonadota bacterium
TTCCCGCGCAGGCGGGAATCCAGGAGCGTTGGCGGGGGGCACTGGATCCCCGCCTTCGCGGGGATGACGATGGCAAAGCCAGGGATGGAAGACAAACAGATTCATTCCAGCCTCTGATTCCATTTCTCAATCATTCGTGCCTGGGCACGAAGCCGTGGGCAGTGCGGCAGCACGACAAGACGAAGCAACAACACAGGTGATTTAGAAACGGAATAAGCAGCGCAAGCCGTCACATGGCGGGTATTTTTTGCCAAAAAATATCACTTCCGCGACACCCCGAACGGGCCGTCAACGCAAATACCGCGTTGCGGCCCTTTTCTTTTGGACTGTTCTGCCTCTAAAAACGCGCTCTTTCGGTGCGCAAGACGCAAATGTTGTTTACGAGCTCAGCATTTGTTAACAATGAGCAACAAAACAACAACTCCGTTTAAAGTTGGCTCAATTGAGTAGAATTTTTTACACATAGAAACATTGCAGCACCTACTCACTCACCACCCATTAACGCCCTCACGCGGATGCCCGAAAGCCTATGCGCGCGACAGAACTCACGCCCCCCGCGCCCGCAGTCCACAGCCAACCGCTGCAAATCACCGGGCAGTTGCCGACGGACGGCGCGGATGCGCACGTCCAGACCTTGGCGGCGCAGCGCCGCCTGCTGGAGGTGCAGGCGGCGCTGCTGGCGTACGAGCGCGCGGGTGTAGCCCTGACGGCCTTTGCCACCGAGCTGGCGGGGCAATTTGGCTGTGCGCGTGTGCTGGTGGGCTTTGTGCGCGGCTCGGTCATCGAGCTTGCCGCCATATCCCATGGCGGCGGCGATGCCCTGGTGGGCGAGGCCTTCGACGGCGTGGCCGCGGCCATGGACGAGGCCGTGGCCCAGGCCAGCTGCATCCACCTGCCCACGGCACCCGGCGACCGCGCCCAGATCCGCCTGGCGCACCAGCGCTGGCAGCAGCGGCTGGGCGGCTCGGTACTCAGCGTGCCCATGGTGCGCGCCGGCGAAGTGGTGGGCGCCATAGGCTGCGAATGGCAGGCACAGCGCACCGACATGGCGCAGACCGCCACGCGCATCGAGGACGTGCTGGCCTTTTGCGGCCCCATGCTGTACCTGCTGCACGAACGCGAGCTGCCCTGGCCGCAGCGCGCCCGGCGCGCGCTGCAACGCGCCTGGTCGCGCCTGCGCAGTGGCCAGAATCGGCGCCTGCAATGGGGCCTGGGCGCGGCAGCCCTGGCCTTGGCCGGGCTGTGCGCCGTGCCAGTCAACTACGACGTTGCCGGCCGCGCGCGCGTGGAAGGCGCGCAGCAACGCGCCCTGGCGGCACCGGCCGATGGTTACCTGAAGACCGTGCATGTGCGCCCCGGCGACAGCGTGCGCGCCGGCCAGCTGCTGCTGGAGATGGCCGACCAGGATCTGCGCCTGGAGCAACAACGCTGGAGCAGCGAGCTGGCCCAGCAGGAGAGCAGCTACGCCGTTGCCATGGCACGCGCCGACCGGGCGCAGATGGTGATTGCCCAGGCACGCGCCGACCAGGCGCGCGCACAGCTGGCGCGCACCCAGGCGCAGCTGCGGCGCGCGGCCGTGGTGGCGCCGTTCGACGGCATCGTCATCCAGGGCGACCTGAGCCAGGCCATAGGCTCGCCGGTGGAGCGCGGCAAGCCCCTGCTGGTGCTGGCGCCCGACGCCAGCTACCGCATCGTGATTGATATCGACGAACGCGACGTGGCCCATGTGGCCGTGGGCCAGCCGGGCGCGCTGTCGCTGGCGGCCCAGCCCTGGCAGCGCCTGCCGCTGCAGGTCACGCGCGTGACCCCCGTGGCGCGCGCCACCGATGGCCGCAACGTCTTCGAGGTGGAGGCCTCGGTGCAGCCCGGCAACTCCGTGCTGCGCCCGGGCCTGGAGGGCGTGGCGCGCCTGACCGTGGGCCGCCAGCCGCTGGCCTGGACCTGGACGCACCGCCTGGTGGACTGGCTGCGCCTGCAGGCCTGGGTGCTGTGGGGCTGAGAGGAAATCCCCCATGACCGCCGCCGCCCATGCCGACGCCCTGCCCGAGCCGCTGTTCAGCGCCCGCTGGCACCGCGTGGCCGGCCTGCGCCCGCGGCTGCGCGCGCATGTCGAGCTGCGCCGCCAGGTGCAGCGCGGCGTGGACTGGTTCGTGCTGGTGGACACCACATCGCAAGAGGTGCGCCGCATCAACCACAGTGCCTACTCCTTCGTCGGCCGCTGCGATGGGCGCACCACGGTCAAATCCATCTGGGAGGCCATGCTGGAGGCCGCCCCCGACGCCACCATGACGCAGGACGAGGTGGTGCACCTGCTGGTGTCGCTGCACGAGCGCCAGCTGATGGAATTCGACAGCGCGCCCGACCTGGAGGCGGTGTTTCGCAGCCGCGACCTGGTGCGCCGGCGCCGGCGCCGGCAAATGGTCAACCCGCTGGCATTCCGCCTGCCGCTGGCCGACCCCTCGCGCTGGCTCACGCCGCTGGCGCCGCTGGCGGCATGGCTGTTCTCCGGCTGGGGGCTGCTGCTGTGGTGCGCCGTCGTCGGCGCGGCCCTGCTGGCCGCCGCGCCCCAGGCCGGCGAGCTGACGCACGAGGCCGCGCGCCTGGCGCGCTCGCCCCAGGCGCTGACGGCCGGCTGGTTGCTCTACCCGCTGATCAAGCTGGTGCACGAGCTGGCCCATGGCCTGGCCCTGCTGCGCTGGCGCGCCGTCTCGCGCCAGGCCGGCATCACGCTGCTGATGCTCACGCCGGTGCCCTTCGTCGATGCCTCGGGCGCCGACGCCATGCGCCAGCCGCACCGGCGCGCCCTGGTCAGCGCCGCCGGCATCATGGCCGAGCTCTTCATCGCCGCGCTGGCCCTGGGCCTGTGGCTGCTGTTCCAGCCCGGCCTGGCGCGCGACCTGGCGCTCACCGCCATGCTCATAGGCACGGTTTCTACCCTGCTGGTCAACGGCAACCCGCTGCTGCGCTTTGATGGCTACTTCACCCTGTGCGACCTGCTGGACTTGCGCAACCTGGCCACGCGCAGCGGCCGCTGGTGGCAGGGCCGGCTGCGCCGCTGGTTGCTGGCCGACCGCGCCACGCCGGCCATGCAATGCCTGCCCGGCGAAAAGCCCTGGCTCATCCTCTACGCGCCGCTGTCCGCCGCCTACCGGCTGGTGCTGTGCGTGGTGGTGGCGCTGTGGATAGGGGGCTTTTCCAGCCTGCTGGGCCTGGCGGCCGGTGGCCTGATGCTGGGCGCCACGCTGGTCAAGCCGCTGTGGCTGGGCCTGAAGGCGCTGCGCGCGCGGCCCGGCGCCGCCCCATGGCTGCGCGTGGGCGCCCTGGCCGCGGGTTTGGCAGCGCTGCTGTGCTGGCCCCTGCCGCACCGCATGCTGGCGCAGGGCGTGGTCTGGCCGCCCGAGCGCGCGCTGATCCGCGCCGGCACCGACGGCTTCGTGGCCGAATGGCTGCAAAGCGACGGCCAGGCCGTACAGGCCGGCACGCCCGTGGCCCTGCTCGAAGACGACGAACTGGCCCCGCGCCGCGCCGCCCTGCTGGCCGACGTGGCCGAATACGACGTGCAGCTGTTCGGCGCCCTGGCCAATGCCCCCCACGAGGCCGCCGCCCTGCGCGAGAAACTGGCCTTCGGCCAGGCCGAGATCGCACGCCTGGACGAGCGCCTGGCGGCCCTCACCGCCAGCGCACAGTCCGCCGGCCGCCTGGTGGTGGCGCGGCAGATCGACCAGCAGGGCAGCTGGCGCCGCCGTGGCGAGCTGCTGGGCTACCTGCTGAACGACGAACCGCTGACCCTGCGCGTGGCCCTGCCCCACGCCGATGCCGACCTGCTGCAGGGCGGCGCGCCCGAGGTGCAGGTGCGCCTGGCCAGCGACGCCGCGCAAACCCACGCCGGGCGCATCGTGCGCGACCTGAGTGCCGCCGTCTCCCAGCTGCCCAGCGCCGCCCTGAGCGAACGCCACGGCGGCCCGCTGGCCACCGCCGCCGAGGACACCGACGCCCTCACTGCCCAGGCCCCCGTGGTGCTGCTGGACGTGGCCGTGCCCGGCCTGAGCGCCAGGCACATTGGCGAGCGCGGCTATGTGCGCATAGACCACGGCCACAGCTCGCTGGCCGCGCGCGGCCTGCGCCAGCTGCGCCAGCTGCTGCTGAGCCACTTCAACCCCTCGGTATAGGGCCGCGCCATGCACGCCACCGCGCCCCTTGCCCGCACCCCCAAGGCCCACCAGACGCCCATGCCCGGCCTGCTGTGGGGCAGCTACCCCGAGCGCGCGGACCAGCACGACGCGCGCGCCCCGCACCGCTCCACGCGCGCGCGCCAGCCCATCGCCACGCGCCTGGCCGCGGTGCGCCACAACCTGGCGCGGCTGGCCCCGCTGGACGATGCCGCCCTGGACGCCCAGCGCCACGCCCTGCAGCCGCGCTGGGCCATGGACGCCGGCCACCCGCGCCATGTGGAGCAGGCCGTGGCCCTGGCCGC
>JAFEES010000244.1 GCA_018240995.1 Pseudomonadota bacterium
AGGATGTTGCGCCCGCCGAACTCTATGGCGCCGCTCTGGCTCTCCACCAGGCGCAGCAGCGAGCGCCCGGTGGTGGACTTGCCGCAGCCCGACTCGCCCACCAGCGCCAGCGTCTCGCCGGGGTACAGGTCGAAGCTGACCTGCTCGACGGCGTGCACGCGGCGCGTGACCTTGTTGAGCAGGCCGGAACGCAGGTCGAAGCGCGTCACCAGATCCTTCACGCGCAGTATCGGCTGGGCACCTGCGGGCCGCGTGTCCACGGGCGTGGATTCGGCGGCCAGCGCCGAGCCGTCCACGCGCAACAGCTCGAACGGGCGCGGCAGATCCGTGCCCTGCATGGCGCCAAGTTTGGGCACCGCCGACAGCAGCGCACGCGTGTAGGCATGCTGGGGCGCGGCAAACACTTCGGTTGACGCGCCCTCCTCGACCTTGTCGCCGCGGTACATCACCAGCACGCGGTCGGCCACCTCGGCGACCACACCCATGTCGTGCGTGATGAAGATCACGCCCATGTGCATCTCCTCCTGCAGCTGGCGGATGAGCTGCAGGATCTGTGCCTGTATGGTCACGTCCAGCGCCGTGGTCGGCTCGTCGGCTATCAGCAGTTGCGGCTTGCACGACAGCGCCATGGCGATCATCACGCGCTGGCGCATGCCACCCGAGAGCTGGTGCGGGAAGCGATCCAGCACGTTCTTCGCCTCGGGGATGCGCACCAGCTCCAGCATGCGCAGCGCCTCGGCACGCGCGCTGGCGCGATCCTTGCCCTGGTGCACGCGTATCGATTCCGCTATCTGGTCGCCGGCCGTGAACACCGGGTTCAGGCTGGTCATGGGTTCCTGGAAGATCATGGCCACGTCGGCGCCGCGCACGTCGCGCATCTCGCCCTGCGTCGCCCGGGCCACGTCCAACACCTGGCCGCCGTGCCGGCGCAAGAGCGCCGAGCCGCTCACGATCTTGCCGCCGCCATGCTCAACCAGGCGCATCAGCGCCAGCGACGTGACGGACTTGCCCGAGCCCGATTCGCCAACGATGGCCAGGGTCTCGCCGCGATCCACGTGGAAGGACAGCTTGCGCACGGCGTCCACCGTGCGCTCGGAGCTGGTGAAGCGAATCGAGAGATCGTTCACGGCCAGCACGCGCTGCTCGGGCAGCACCAGGGAATGGGCGGTGTTGGGGAATTGTGTCGTCATCACGGTGCGCTTCAGCGGTAGATGAAGGTTTCGGGCATCTCGCCCACGCGCGCCAGGCCGCGGTACATGCCCTCGGTGTTGAACGGCAGGCAGACATTGCCGTGCGCATCGACGGCGATCAGCCCCCCCGTGCCGCCGATGGCGGCCAGCGCCTGGTGCACCACGGCGTCGCTCGCCTGCTGCAGCGTGGCGCCGCCATAGGCCATGCGCGCGCAGACGTCGTGCGCCGCGGCCACGCGGATGAAGCTCTCGCCATGGCCGGTGCAGGAGACGGCGGCCTGGCGGTCGTCGGCGTAGGTGCCGGCGCCAATCAGCGGGCTGTCACCCACGCGGCCCGGGCGCTTGTTGGTCAGGCCGCCGGTGGAGGTGGCGGCGGCCAGGTGGCCATGGGCGTCCAGCGCCACCGCGCCCACCGTGCCCATCTTGCTGCCCTCGTCCAGCGGCTCGCCGCCCGGCCCTGCGACCTGCTGGGCGGCCTGCGCCGCGGCACCGTCATGATCCAGCACGGCGCCGCGCGCCTGGGCCTGGGCGGTGTGCAGCTGGGCGCGGCGCGCCTCGGTGGAAAAGTAATCCGGCGCCACCAGGGCCAGGCCGGCCTTGTGCGCCAGGCGCTCGGCCGCATCGCCGATCATCAGCACATGCTGGCCGTCCTGCAGCACGGAACGCGCGGCCAGCACCGGGTTGCGCACGCGCGTCACGCCGGCCACGGCGCCGGCGGCGAGCGTGGCGCCGTCCATCACGGCAGCGTCCAGCTCGTGCGTGGCGTCGGCGGTGAACACGGCGCCATGGCCTGCGTTGAACAGGGGGCAGTCCTCCAGCGCCTGCACGGCCACGCACACCGCCTCCATGGCACTGCCGCCGCGCGCCAGCACGGCCTGGCCGGAGCGCAGCACGGCCTGCAGCGCGGCGTGATAGGCGCGCTCCTGCTCGGGGCTGATGTGGCTGCGCGTGAGCGTGCCGGCGCCGCCGTGGATGGCGATGACGGGTGTTGCGGGGGCGGCGGTCTGGGGCATGGAGTTCATTCGGATGGGGTGGGGGCGGAGCCTGTGGCGCGGGCCGCGCCATGCAGCCAGGGCAGCACGGCCTCGGTCATGCGCGCGGCGTTCTGCACCGTGCCGCGCGTGTGCAGCGCCACGGCGCTGATCAGGGCCTCGATCAGCGCCAGCACGGTGGCTTCGGAGTTCGGGGCGTGAAAGCTCTCGGTCTTGGCGAACAGGCAGTGCCTGGCCAGCGGCGCCAGCGGCGAGTGCGGGCCGTCGGTCAGGGCCAGCACGGGCACGCCATGCTCGTGCGCGCCGCGCGCCAGGGCCACGCTGTCGCGCAGGTAGCGCGGAAAGCTGATGACGATGAACAGGTCGGCGGCGCCCATGCGCGGCAGCTGGCGTGCGCCGTCGGTGGTGCCGGCCACGCTGGCCAGCAGGTGCACGCTTTCGCAGTGCAGATCCAGCCCGCGCGCCAGCATGCCGGCCAGCCAGCCCGAGGAGCCATAGCCCAGCACGTACACGCGCCGCGCGCCGGCGATCGCCGCCACGGCCGCGGCGCAGGCCGCGGGGTCTAGCGCCGCGCGCGTGGCGGCAATGTTGTTCTGGCTTTCGTCGAGCACGGCCATGAAGGCATCATGCGCGCTGCCCGGCTTTTCCAGGCGCACGCGCATCTTCTCCACCGGCGCCAACATGGCCTCGAAGCCCTTGACCAGCTCGGCGCGCAGCCTGGGGTAGCCGTCCAGGCCTATGGCACGCGCAAAACGATTGGCCGTGGCCACCGACACGCCCACGGCGGCCGCCAGCTCGTCGATGGGCACGGTGGCGGCCTGCAGGGGGTGCTTGAGCACATAGTCCGCAATCTGCTGGTGCGAGGGCGTGAGCTGCAGCCGCGCGCGCGCTATGCGTGCGCCGATGGTGACCGGTTCGGGGGCCGCGGGCGCTGATGGGGGCATGGAGGGACGAATCCGGCGTGATAAAAAATTTACAGCAGCGTATGCTAAAGAGAAATTTCAATCATTCAAGCCTTGTTCCGGGTTTTCCGATTCGTGAAAACCCGTAGCCCCCCAGAAAAAAGGCCCGCTGCAGCGGGCCTTGGTGGGTTCGGGCGGAGCGGCCCGGCTTACTTGATGGTCGTCCAGGTGGGCATGGGCCGGTCGTCGGCGCGGTGCACGGTGTCCACGTTGCTGCGCATGGCCCAGGGGCGGATCTGGTGGTGCAGCGGCAGGTAGTAGTACTCGTCCTTGGTCAGCTTGAGCGCGTCGTGGATCAGCGCGTCGCGCTTGGGCAGATCCATCTCCACCTTGATCTGCTGGATCATGGCGTCCAGCTTGGGGTCGCTGAAGCGTCCGCCGTTGTACACGCCGGCGGCCGTCTTGCCCTCCTTGGTGGACATGAGCGAATCCAGTGTGTACAGCGCATCGAAGGTGGCCACGCCCCAGCCGAACAGGTAGGCGCTGACGTCGTTGTTCATCACGCGCGAGACGAACTGGGCCATGGGCGCGGTCTGCAGCGTGGTCTTCACGCCGATGCGCGACCACATGGCGGTGACGGCCTGGCAGATGGCCTCGTCGTTGACATAGCGGTCATTCGGACATTCCAGCTTGAGGGCAAAGCCCAGCGGATAGCCGGCGTCGGTGAGCAGCTTCTTGGCGGCCTCGATGTCGAACTTGGAGGCGCGCTCGTCAAGCTGCTTGGTCCAGCCATGCACCATGGGCGCCACCATGACGCCGGCGTTGATGGACAGGCCGCGCATGGTGCTGCGGTGGATGGAGGCGATGTCGATGGCCTGGTACAGCGCCTGGCGCACGCGCTTGTCCTTGAGCGGGTTCTTGCCCGGCGTGCCGGCGCCGGGCAGTTCGTCGCGGTACTGATCCATGCCCAGGTAGATGGTGCGGTTCTCGGCGCCTTCGACGATCTTCAGGTTGCCGTCGGCCTTCATGCGCGCCAGATCCTGCGGCGGCGGGTCGACGACGAAGTCCACCTGCCCCGAGACCAGGGCCGCCGTGCGCGTGGCGGCCGACTTGATGGGTGTGAACACCACCTCGTCGATGTTGCCCTTGGGCTTGTCCCACCAGGCGGGGTTCTTCTTCAGCGTCAGTTTCTGGTCTGGCTGCCAGGCCACCAGGATGAAGGGGCCGGTGCCGTTGGCGTTGCGCGAGGCGTAGCTTTCCTCCTTGCCGGCGTAGTCCTGCGACTTCACCGAGTTGTGCTTCTCGGCCCAGGCCTTGTTCATGATGCGCGCCTCGGTGAGCT
>JAFEES010000245.1 GCA_018240995.1 Pseudomonadota bacterium
TGGGGTAGCCGCCGTCATACGCCACGAAGCGGTGGGGCAGGATGGCGGCCTGGGCCACCACGGTGACGGCGTGCTGGCGGTCGAACTGGCGGCCGGTGTTGTTTTGCGATGGCATGGGGGCTTACTCCTTGGCGGGCTTGGGTTTCTTGGCGGGGGCGGCGGGCTCGGGCTCGGGCTCGGGCTCGGCCGTGCTTTGCCGGGCCAGGCGCTGGCGCTCTTGTGCGGCGGCAAAGTCTTGCGCGGCTTCGGCGTCATGGGCGGCCTGGGCCGCGGCGGCCACGGCGTCCAGCGCCGGGTCGGCCGCCATGCCGGCGGCCACCAGGGCGGTGGCGTCGTGCGCCGGCAGCTCGGGCAGCGGCTGGCCGGGCGCTATCACCCGGCGCTCTTCGCCGACCATGACCAGGGTGTGCACCAGGGCAATCAGTGGCATGGGGGCCGTCCTTTACGCGGGGTTGCTGAACAGGAAGCCGGCGCCGTTGTAGGCCACGCTGGCGCGGCGCTCGTACGTGGCGCCGTAGACCCAGCTCTTGGCGCTGTTGTCAAAGTACGGGGTCTCGGCAAACGGGTGGCCTTCCAGCACGTTGGTGAAGCCAAAGCCGGGCTCGGCCAGGCTCATGGAGCCGCCGCCAATGCTGGGCACATAGGCCAGGATGGCGTTGTTGCCCCACACGTCGGCGCCCACGTCGGCATCGTTGATCCAGACCGCGTCGCCGACCACGATGTCGGCCACGTTCAGCACGCTCTTGAGCTGGTCGATGCTGGCGGGGCCCAGGTTGGTGCTAGGCAGGTAGCCCTTGACCTCGGCGTTCATGCACAGGGCGGCGAAGGCGTCGGCGCTCAGCACCAGGGTGTTGGGGCGCTTGCCCACCTTTTTGCGCACCACGTCGGCGGCGGCGCGGATGTCGGTGACGGGCTTGCCGGTGCTGGCGCTCCACTTGGTGGCGCCGGCCAGGGCTTGCACGTTGCCGGCGGCGTAGCTGCCGGCGGTGGTGGCCAGGCCGGCGGCCTCGATCTCGTAGTCCAGCCCCAGCACGTCATTGGCCGTTTGCATGGCAATGCGGCTCACGTCCAGGTAGTTGCCCACGTTGAGCTTGCGCGACTCGTCGGCCTCGCGAATCAGCTCGCGCGGCAGCGGCACCTCGACGCTGTACTGGTCCACGCTGTAGGTCTTGCCGTCGTACTTGATGGCGATGCGCTTGGTGGCGCCGCCCGGCGCGCGGCGCAGGTTGTAGCGGCGCAGGCGCTCGTCGCCCAGCTGCGCCAGCGTGACGCTGGACAGGGCCTGCGGCAGGCGCGGAAAGAGCCGCTCGGCCACGAAGGCGCCCTGGCCCAGGCCCAGCAGCAGGCTGGACAGGATGGGGTTTTGCTTGAGCCGGATGTCGGCGGCGGTCATGGCCATGTGGGCTCTCCTCTATATGAAGGGTCAGGCGGTGAAGCTGGTCACGGCGACCAGGGCGGCGGCGTAGTCCACCTTGTGCTGCAGGGCGTCGGCGCGGGCGGCCTGGTCGATCTCGGCGTCGCTGCGGCCGGCCACGGGCGCCTGGCGGTGGGCGCCGGCGAACTCGCCGAAGGCCACCACCGGGGCGCGGCTGGCGATGAAGTCCTGCAGCCACTGCGCGGGGCTAAGCTGGCGCTGGGCGCCGCCCTCGCTGAACGACACGGGCTCGGCGCCGGCCAGCGCCTGCAGCGTGGCCACGGCCAGGTCCTTGTCCTTGGGGGCCAGCTGGCCGCGCTCGATCTGCGCCTGGGCAAAGGCCACGTAGCCGGCCTTGCGTTCGGCGGCTGCGGCCTCGGCAAAGCTGGCGGCCTGGGCCTTGGCGGCTGCGGTCTCGGCCTGGGCGGCGGCCAGGTCGGCCTGCGCCTTGGCCAGCTGTTGTTTCAGTTCTTCGTCCATGGGGTCAGGCTCCTGAAGCGTGGGAGGGTTGGAAAGGGAAAAACAGACGGCGCCCTCGCTGGCGTCGCCTTCGGAAAACTGCATGTCCTTCAGGCCCGCGATGGCCGGCGGCTGCGCGCCCAGAAAGGCCACATGGCGCAGGTACCACTGGCCGGGCCGGGGGTTGTGCGGGGAGTTGGGGGCGTAGAAGCTGGCGCTGCGCTTCTTGAAGCGGCCGTCTTGCACCATTTGCGCGAATTGCGGCTCCACCTGGTGCGTGTCTATGGTCAGCGCACCGGCGGCATTGCGGCCCACGGCCTTGACCCAGCCGTAGGCCGGCAGGTTGTCTGCCGGGTGGCCCACGGTCAGCGGGGCTTCGCGCAGCGCGGGGTCGTAGCCCGTGGCCATGGCGGCCAGGTCGGCCTCGGTGAACGAGTGCACGCTCCCGGCGTCGTCCATGTGGCGGCCGGCGCGGAAGACCTCTATCTGTGCGGGGAGCTGTGCTGCAACGGGCATGGCGCCATGGTGGCGCGCGCTGCCCTGCGGGGCGAGTAAAGCGCTTTAGTTTTTGCCGAGTGGAGCGCCGGCATCTTGCCGGCATCCGGGGAAAGCCGGCGGGGCGCCGGCGCTCCCACTAGTCCAGCCCGGGCAGCTGGCCCTGGCGGCGCAGGAACTGCTCTTGCTGCCAGGCGCCCACGATCTGGCGCACGCGCATCTCGGTCAGGCGGTATTCGCGCGCCAGGGCGGCGTAGTTGTTGCCGCGAAAGCGGGCGCACATCTCGCGGTCGCGTGCCGTCAGGTGCACGGCAACGCCCTTGGCAATGTAGAAACTGCTGCCGCCGATATGCGCCGCCAGGTGCGCCAGCTGCGCCAGCGCCAGCTGCGCCAGCTGCTGCAGGCGGGCCAGCCAGTCATTGCAGGGGCGGGGGTTGCCGGCGCGGCCGTCGGCCAGGGCCAGGGCCTCGAAAAGGCACAGCGCCACCTCGCGCATTTGTTCCGTCAGGCCCTGGGGCAGCTGGGTTTCGAGGACTTGCGCCTCGGCGGTGGTGATGTGCTGTGCGGTTTGCATGCGCCGCTATTGTGGCGATAGCGGGCGGCGCTGCCAACCCTTGAGGGCTTCGATCAGCGTGTCGAGCTGGGCGGCGTTGCAAAAACGCAGGCTGCTGACATGCACCGTGCGCGCCACCCAGGCATCGAGCGCGGCGCGGCTGGGGTTGTGCACCTTGCCGTCGCGGTGCAGCTGGTGCCACAGCGCCCACACCTTGCGCTCGCGCGGGCTGGCCTGTTGTTTTGCCTGGGCAAAGGCCGTTTCGCTCAAGGGGCGGCGGCGCGTGGACTGGGCCAGGCCCATCTTCTCGGCCAGGCGCGCCAGGTGCTCGCGCACGGCGCGGCGCTCGGCCTGGTTCATGTCCTTGCTGCTGCGCTTGGCCGTAAGGTTGACCAGCAGCGCGCGGTAGTCATCCTCGCTCAAGCCCAGCTTGGACTTGAGGGTGTGGATGGCGGCGATGTGGTTGGTCATACGTGGTGGGTGGTGGTGGGTGGTGGGTGGTGGGTGGTGAGTGGTAAATCGTGGGTGGTGGCGTGCGGCATCTACCACTACCACTCACCATTCACGACTTACCTTCCGCCAGTCCAATGCCCGGCCATGGCGGCGGCCAGGGCGTCGGTGCAGCGCGCCGGGGCCGGGGCCGGGGCGCGGTCGCCGCCCCTGGCACGCGGGCGGGCGGCGGCGCGGCAGACCTTGCACTCGGCCTCCAGGCCGGTGTTGCTTTTGGCGCTGTAGAAGAAGAACTCTTCGTCGGCCGGCAGCCATTCGTGGCAGCGGCTGCAGCACTGCCACACGCCGTAGGCGGTGGTTTCAAGCCTGGGCATGCAGGGCCCCCAGCTCGAAGCGCTGGCTGGGCAGCTCCAGCGTTTGCGCCAGCAGGCCGGCGCGGCTGCGGGCGCAGGCTATGGTTTCGCCCACGCGATCGGCCAGGCCAGGCGAGCTCCAGGCCTGGCCGGCATGCGCAACCACGCCGCCGGCCTGCACGCGGCGCAGGAACCAGCGGCTTTGCTGGCTGGCGGTGCGGCCCTTGTAGGACTCCCAGGCGTCCAGCAGCTTGCGGGCATCCTTGGGCCAGTAGCCGCCACGCAGGCGCATGACGGTGCTTTGCCCAACGCCCAGCGCCAGCCTGACGTGGGCCGTCGAATTGCGAAGCACAAACCACAGCAAATCGGCCGGCGCGCCAAAAACGGGCTGTAGCGCGCTTTTGCCCGACAGGCATGGCGACGTATCACCAAGCACCATTGCACGGCTTGTACCCCCCTCCAAATCAGTCCCATGGACATTGCTTGTCATGACCTAGATCCCTCCCCGCACAATCGCCCGCGTCTTGTCGTTTTGCGCCTGGGCCTGGGCGCGGCTGACGATGGCCGGGCTGCCGTAGCTGCGCGGGGCCAGGGTGGCCATGGGCTTGCCGTTCACGTCGAGTACGCGCACCTTTGCGGGGTCTATGGCGCCGCTGCCGCGCAGCCGCGGCGGGCGCTGGCCTTTGGCGCCGGTCTTGCTG
>JAFEES010000246.1 GCA_018240995.1 Pseudomonadota bacterium
GCAAGGGCGTGGTGGCCTGGAACAAGCTGAACGACCGCTTTGGCAGCCCCACGCCGCATGGCAAGTACCCGCGCAACGCCAGCCCGAAGGAGAAGGCGACGCTGGTGGATGCGCTGCGCGCCATGAGCAACGATGGCTACCTGGCCACGCCCGAGGGGATGGAGGTTGGGTTGCTGGAATCGAAACTGTCGGGCAATGTGACCACGCAGCAGCAGCTGTGCGAGTACATGGATGACTGGATCAGCGAGGTGCTGACGGGCCAGGAGCCGCGCCGCAAGAGCGGCGGCGCCGTGGCCGCGGCGGCGATAGAGCGCCAGAACGTGCGCCAGGACTTGACCCAGGCCGACAGCGACTTGCTGAGCGAGACGCTGAACCAGACCCTGATTGCCTGGATTTGCGAGTTGAACGGCCTGGCGCCCTGCCAGGTGTGGCGCAACATTCAGGAGGAGGATGATCAGCAGTCCATGGCGCAGGCGGACAAGCTGGTCTATGACATGGGCTTCGAGCTGAGCGAGGACGCCGCGCGCGCCCGCTATGGCGAGGGCTGGAGCCGCCGCGCCGCGCCGCCGGCCCTGCCCGTGCAACCCCTCACCGCCCCTGTGGCCGCCCCGGCTGGCGATGGCGCGGCGCCGCCCCAGGCGGTGGCGCCGGCCAGCTTTGCTGAGCCGCGCGCGGCGCTGCCCGCGGACGAGATCGACCTGGCCATTGCCCAGGAGCTGGCGGCCTGGCAGCCGATGCTGGCGCCCATGACGGACCCGGTGCAGGCGCTGCTGGAGCGCGCCCGTGCCGATGGCTGGACGGCGCAGCAGGTGAGCGATGCCCTGCCCGGCGTGCTGGCCAGCATGGACACCGGCGCCATGACGGCCGCGCTGGCGCGGCTGCAGTTTTCGGCGCTGGCGGCGGCGCTGGGCTTTGCCGACCCCGGGCAGGCGGCGCCAGGGCCCCGGTTTGCCGAGCCCGCGTCGCCCGCGCCCGCACCCGTGGCACCGCCCGAACCCGCGCCCGCTGCCATCCCGGCCATCGAGCTGCATGTGCACCCTGTCATTCAGGCGGCGCTGCACCTGCCCGAGCTGCCCCAGGCTCCCGCACCCCAGGTGCTGGTGACCAACCAGGTGCTGCCCACGCCGATCACGGTGCAGCCGGCCGAGGTGACGGTGTTGAACCAGCACCCGGCGCGCGCCGAGCAGACCGTTGAGCGCGACGCGAACGACGAGATCGTCAAGACCATCACCACCTACCACCAGGAGTAAACCATGCAGTTTTCCGTACCCGTGCGCAATGCGCGCCTGGATGCCATCGAGACACAGATCGGCGCATCCGCCATCTTGAAAATTCGCACCGGCGCCGCGCCGGCCAGTTGCGCAACGGCCGACAGCGGCACGGCGCTGTCCATCGTCAACCTGCCCGCTGACTGGATGGCGAATGCGGCGGCGGGCTCCAAGGCCATGGCCGGCACCTGGTCGCAGAACGCGGCGGCGGCGGCTGGCACGGCGGCGCACTTTCGCATCTACGCTAGCGACGGCACCACCTGCCACATGCAGGGCACGGTGACGCAATCGGGCGGCGGCGGTGACTTGACGGTGGACAACACCTCGTTCGCCGTGGGCCAGGCGTTCAGCGTGACGGCGTTCACCCTGACCGACGGCAACGCCTGATAGCGGGAGGGCAGCGCCATGGCGATCACCACGCTGGACCAGCTCATTGCCGCGCCGTCGCAGCGAGTGAGCATCATCAAGACGGCGGCCATGACGACAGTAGCGGCCGTGCCGTTCACGCCCTTTGCCCAGGCGGGCAACCCAGGCGCGGGCGTGCTTGCGGGCACCAATACGGCCGCCGGCGTGGTGCCCACGGGGGCGGGCGTGGGGTTCCCCACCATCAATGCCTTTGCCGGGGGTGCCACCGGATACCTGTCGAAGGTGGACTTTGGCAGCACGGTGGCCTGCCGCCTGCACCTGTTTGACCTGCTGTGGAAGGGCGGGGCCTACGCGTTCAACGCCGCCCAGGCGGTCACGTCACCCAGCTGGGCCTCGCGCGTGCCGGGTGGCACGGACTTCACCAACACGGAGCTGTGGTTCGAGCAGGTCACGGCGGCCTCCGGTATTCAGTCGGTGGCCGTGACGTACAAGAATCAAGACGGCGTAGTGGGGCGTACCACGGGCGCGGTTTCGCAGGGGACGGCAGGCATCGTCGGGCGCATGACACCCATGCCGCTGCAGGCGGGCGACACGGGCCTGCAGGCCATCAGCAACATCACCGGCTCGGTGGCCACGGCGGGCACGTTCAACGTGCTGGTGATGCGCCGGCTGTGGTCCGGCCGGGTGAACCTGGCCAATGGCGGCGACACGCACGACATGCTCAAGACCGGGCTGCCGCAGGTGTTCGACAGCTCGGCGCTGTACCTTGTCGTGCAGGCGGACGGAACCTCCTCGGGCGTGGCCGAGGTGTTGTGCGAAATCGCCAACGGTTGACCCGTGGCCGCGCATGTCTTTCGCAGGCAACCTAGCGGCAGACTGGCTGCCGCGTCGCTGTACCAGGGCGGCCGGCAGTCCTACGCCCATCTTGTAGCGCAGGGGTTTTTCGAGGGCGGCGGCGCACCAGCCTCGGGGGTTTGCGCGGCGCAACTGGACGCAGTTGCGCCCGACGCCATCGGCCGGGTACAGCTGACGGGCACAGGCGCGATACCCCTGGCGGCTCTTACTTCGACGGGCGCCGCCACCCTGACCCTGCGGGCAA
Source organism: Pseudomonadota bacterium (assembly GCA_018240995.1). Lineage (GTDB taxonomy): Bacteria > Pseudomonadota > Gammaproteobacteria > Burkholderiales > Burkholderiaceae_C > Alicycliphilus. Next base: position 2,734 of record JAFEES010000246.1, read on the forward strand.
GCAGCGCCACAACATTGAGCAACGCACAGCTGCAGGCCACCGCCGCCCTGGGCGCAGCCGCCGTGGCGGGGCAGTGCGTGCTGGCGCTGCAGGGGGTCAGCGCGGCCGCGCAGGCGGTTCTGTCGGTTCAGGGGGCGCTGGCGCAACCGTTGCAGGCGGCAACCCTGGCAGGCCAAGGCCGCGCGTCGCTCCAGGCGACGGGGGGAGCCACCTTGGCGTCGGCAGTCCCAGCCGCCGTTGGCGCCGTGGCGCTGCGCGCACAGGGCCTGGTGCAGCTCGATGCGGCACTGCCCACGGCTGTCGCCGCCGTGCAGCAGGCAGGCGCCGCCAGTGTCCCCCTGGCGGCCTGCACGCTGGCGGGCCAGGGGGGTGTGGCGCTGCGGGCGATGGTCGTCGTCGCGCTGGGCGACGCAGCAGGCACCGTCACAGGCGCCCTGGCGCTGCATGCCGCCGGTGGTGTGGCCCTGCAGGCCGCGACTTGCCAGGGTTTCAGTGCGACTGTCCTGCACGGCCGGGCCGAGGCTACGCTGGATCACTGCGGCGGCAGCGCCTACGGGGCCGCCAGCATCCAGGCAGGCAGCTGGGGCCAGTTGCAGGACGCCGCGGTGGACGCAGCAGCCGTCACCCTGGTGCACGGCGCGGCGGCGGGTGTTCTGCAGCCCTGCGCCATGGCTGCCGATGCGACGCTTTTCACGCCGGGCAAGTCTCTTTCCACACAGCATGCGGCCTGGCTGGAGCTGCTGGCGCGCGCCCACGGCCTGATCGACCCGCTGCAGGTGAGTAGCGGCGGGCGCAGCGACGGCACCCTGGTGCAGACCATGGCGGGCACCGACACGGTGACATTGACCACCACGGCTGCACCCCATGGTGCAGCCGGGCCGTCCGCCCTGACGCCCGAGCAGGCGCTGTGGTTGGAGCGCCTGGTGCGCATGCACGGCGGCATTGCGCCGCTGCAGGTGTCGCCCACGGGGCGCGGCGATGGCACGCTGGCGCAGACTTTCACCGTGGTGGGCGACACCACGACCGTGGCGGTCGCCGCATGACGCTCAACCCGCGCCACATCGCCCTGCAGGGCCTGGGCGCTACGGCCCTTGCCGTGGCCGGCATGGGCCTGGTGCCGCTGGCCGTGCAGCCGCCCGCGGGCGATCCGCCGCGCCATGGCGCGCCGCTGTGGGGTGGCGCGCGCGCCGCCAGCACGCTGCCCGCAGGCCGCTCGCGCCATGCGCGGCGCAATGACATCCTGTTTCTACGACCATGACGACACCTGCCCAAGCCTTTGCCGAGTTGCAGCGCCTGCCCCCCGCCGAGGCCATCGCCTATATGAAGGGGCGCGAGCTGGCGGGCGAGATCTTTCACTGGACGGATCTGTGGCAGGAGCAGCACGGCCGCGCCTTCACGGTGAGCCGCCTGGCGCGCGCCGACCTGCTGGAGGCCATGCAGCAAAGCCTGGCCAAGTCGGTGGCGGGCGACATGAGCCGCAAGGACTGGATCAAGAGCGCCGAGAAGCTGCTGCAAAACGCCGGCTGGTGGGGCACCAGGGAGGTGACCGACCCGCGCACGGGCGAGTTGCTCAAGACCCGCTTCGACCACGCCCGGCTGCAGCTGATCTTTGACACCAACGTGCGCCAGGCCCAGGCCGCCGGCCAGTGGCAGCGCCTGCTGCGCAACCAGCGCACC
>JAFEES010000247.1 GCA_018240995.1 Pseudomonadota bacterium
CCAGGTGGTGGATGGGCGCAGCGCCATGGCCGCCGTCGGGCTCAAGCCCTTCGTGCTGGGCCCCAAGGAAGGGCTGGCGCTGCTCAATGGCACGCAGGTCTCCACGGCGCTGGCACTCTCTGGCCTGTTCGCCACCGAGAGCGTGTTCGCCGCCGCCCTGGTGTCGGGCGCGTTGACGCTGGAGGCCATCAAGGGCTCGGTCAAGCCCTTCGACGCGCGCATCCACGAGGCGCGCGGCCAGGCCGGGCAGATTGCCGTGGCCACCGCCGTGCGCGCGCTGCTCGACGGCAGCGCCATCGACCCCTCGCACCCGCACTGCGGCCGTGTGCAGGACCCGTATTCCATCCGCTGCGTGCCCCAGGTCATGGGCGCCTGCCTGGACAACCTCACGCATGCCGCGCGCGTGCTGCGCATCGAGGCCAATGCCGCATCGGACAACCCGCTGGTGTTCACGGATGCGCAGGAGGTGATTTCCGGCGGCAACTTCCACGCCGAGCCCGTGGCCTTTGCGGCCGACATCATCGCCCTGGCCATCTCCGAGATCGGCGCCATGTCCGAGCGCCGCCTGTCGCTGCTGCTGGATCCCGGCCTGTCGGGCCTGCCGCCCTTCCTGATCCGCGACAGCGGCGTGAACTCGGGCTTCATGATCGCCCAGGTCACCGCCGCCGCCCTGGCCGCCGAAAACCAATGCCTGGCCAATCCCAGCAGCGTGACCAGCCTGCCCACCTCGGCCAACCAGGAAGACCATGTGTCCATGGCCACCTATGGCGCAAGGCGCCTGGCGGACATGGCGCGCAACACGGCCGTCATCGTCGGCATCGAGGCCATGTCGGCCGTGCAGGGCATGGAGTTCGACAGATCCCTCAAGTCATCCCCCCTCGTGGAAGCGCAGTTTGCCGCCATACGCCAAAAGGTGGCCTTTCTTGAGCGGGATCGCTACCTTGCGCCTGATATCGAGGCCATGCGCCTGTGGGCCAGTGAAAGCGCCTGGCCTGCCGCGCTCACGACCTGCCTGCCCAGCCACCCCTGACCCCACGCCAAAGGAGTTTTGCCATGAACGCCAACGACACCATGATTTCCGCCGCCGACCCCCGCTACGACGCCAGCCGCGTCGTGCGCGCCCCGCGCGGTGCCCAGCTGCACTGCAAGAACTGGCTGGCCGAGGCCGCCTACCGCATGATCCAGAACAACCTGGACCCCGACGTGGCCGAGAACCCCAAGGCCCTGGTGGTCTACGGCGGCATTGGCCGCGCCGCGCGCAACTGGGAGTGCTACGACCAGATCCTCGAATCGCTGAAGAAGCTGGAGGCCGACGAGTCGCTGCTGATCCAGTCCGGCAAGCCCGTGGGCGTGTTCAAGACGCACGAGAACGCGCCGCGCGTGCTGCTGGCCAACTCCAACCTGGTGCCGAAGTGGGCGCACTGGGAGAAGTTCAACGAGCTCGATCAGAAGGGCCTGTTCATGTACGGCCAGATGACGGCCGGCAGCTGGATCTACATCGGCAGCCAGGGCATAGTCCAGGGCACCTTCGAGACCTTCGTCGAGGCCGGCCGCCAGCACTACCACAACGACCTGACCGGCAAGTGGATTTTGACGGCGGGCCTGGGCGGCATGGGCGGCGCCCAGCCGCTGGCGGCCACGCTGGCCGGCGCCTGCTCGCTGAACATCGAGTGCAAGCAGAGCAGCATCGACTTTCGCCTGCGCACGCGCTACGTGGACAAGCAGGCCAAGGACATCGATGACGCGCTGGCGCTGATCAAGCACCACACCGACAAGGGCGAGGCCGTCTCCATCGCCCTGCTGGGCAACGCCGCCGAGGTGCTGCCCGAGCTGGTGAAACGCGCCAAGGCCGGTGGCCCCAAACCCGACATCGTCACCGACCAGACCAGCGCGCACGACCTCATCAACGGCTACCTGCCCATGGGCTGGACGGTGGCGCAGTGGCAGGCCGCCGCCGCCGACCCCGGCCAGCACCCGCGCCTGAAGGCCGCAGCCGCCAGGAGCTGCGCCGTGCATGTGCAGGCCATGCTGGACTTCCACGCCATGGGCATTCCCACCGTGGACTACGGCAACAACATCCGCCAGGTGGCGTTTGACGAGGGCGTGAGAAACGCCTTCGACTTCCCCGGCTTCGTGCCCGCCTACATCCGCCCGCTGTTCTGCGAGGGCAAGGGGCCGTTCCGCTGGGTGGCGCTGTCGGGCGACCCCGAGGACATCTACAAGACCGACGCCAAGATCAAGGAGCTGTTCCCCGAGAACAAGCACACGCACCGCTGGCTGGACATGGCGCGCGAACGCATCGCCTTCCAGGGCCTGCCGGCGCGCATCTGCTGGCTGGGCCTGGGCGAGCGCCACCTGGCCGGCCTGGCCTTCAACGAGATGGTGAAGAACGGCGAGCTCAAGGCGCCCATCGTCATCGGCCGCGATCACCTGGACACCGGCAGCGTGGCCAGCCCCAACCGCGAAACCGAGGCCATGCAGGACGGCACGGATGCGGTGAGCGACTGGCCGCTGCTGAACGCCCTGCTGAACACCGCCGGCGGCGCCACCTGGGTCAGCCTGCACCACGGCGGCGGCGTGGGCATGGGCTACAGCCAGCACAGCGGCATGGTCATCGTGGCCGACGGCACCGACGCGGCGGCCCAGCGCCTGGCGCGCGTGCTGGTCAACGACTGCGGCTCGGGTGTGATGCGCCATGCCGATGCGGGCTACGAGCTGGCCATCGCCACGGCCAAGAAGCAGGGCCTGAACCTGCCCATGGTGAAGTGATGGGCACGCCCCTAGCCGAGCCCTTCATCTGGCAGGGCCGCGTGGACGCCGAAGAAGTCGGCCCCAGCACGCGCTGGCACCAGCGGGTGCAGCCCTTTATCGCCGCCAGCCGCGGCGGCGTGGCGCTGATCGGCTTTGCCGTGGACGAGGGGGTGCGGCGCAACGGCGGGCGCGTGGGCGCCGCCGGCGGGCCGCAGGCGGTGCGCCAGGCGCTGGCCAACATGCCCTGGATGGGCGAGGGCGCCGTGTGGGACGCGGGCGACGTGGACTGCGTGGACGGCGACCTGGACGCAGCGCAAGGCGCACTGGCCGCGCGCGTGGCGCAGGCTTGTGGGCAGGGCTGCACGCCGCTGGTACAGGGCGGCGGGCATGAGGTCGCCTGGGGCACGTTCCAGGGCCTGGCGCGGCGCCAGGCGGGGCGCATCCTCATCCTGAACCTGGATGCGCACTTCGACCTGCGCATGGCGCGCCAGGGCAACTCGGGCACGCCGTTCCGCCAGATCCAGGAATGGTGCGCGGCCCAGGGCCGGGCGTTCGACTACCGCGTGCTGGGCATCAGCCGCTACGCCAACACCGAGGCGCTGTTCCAGCGTGCCGACGCCCTGGGCGCGCGCTACTGGCTGGACGACGCACTGCAGACCGAATCCGGCCTGCAGGCCGCCCTGGCCGCGCTGGCGCCCGACATCGCGGCCTGCGACGCGCTCTACCTGACCGTGGACATCGACGTGCTGCCGGCCGCGAACGCGCCCGGCGTGTCGGCGCCGGCCGCGCTGGGCGTGCCGCTGTGGGTGATCGAGCGGGTGGTGGATGCCGTGCTTGCCAGTGGCAAGCTGGCGGCGGCCGACCTGGCCGAGTTCAACCCCAGCTACGACCGCGATGGCATCACCGCCAAGGTGGCCGCGCGCCTGCTGGCGCGCATTGCCCGGGGGAGCGCCGGCGTCCCGCCGGCACGCCAGCCCTAAAGGAATGCGTATGCAGCGCCTCGACCTGGCCGCCATCGCCCCCACGCCCTGGAAGAACGGCGGCGGCGCCACGCGCGAACTGGCCTGCTGGCCGCCCGGCGCCGGCACCGGCGCCTTCGACTGGCGCGTCAGCGTGGCCAGCGTCGCCGCGTCGGGGCCGTTCTCGGCCTATCCCGGGGTGGAGCGCCAGATCATGCTGCTGGCGGGCGACGGCTTTCACCTGCAGGCACCCGGCGGCGCCCTCGACCATCGCCTGGACCAGCCCTGGCAGCCGCTGGCCTTTGCCGGCGAACTGGCCGTGCAATGCCGCCTGCTGGGTGGCGCCAGCACCGATTTCAACCTCATGCTGCGCCGCGGCCGCTGGCAGGGCCGGGTGCAGGTGCTGCGCCAGGCCTGCCTGCCCGGCAGCACGCCCGCGGGCCTGTGCCTGGTGCTGGCCGGTCTTTGGCGCCGCGGTGGCGACATGCTGACGGCCGGGCAGGGCCTGTGGTGGAGTAGCGCCGAGGCGGGCGCCGAGCTGGCGCCACAGGCCGGGCCGGGCGCGGACGAGCCGGTGCTGGCATGGGTGGGGTTGGCCAGAATTTGAAAAGGTGCCTGATTTGCGACATGTCTCGGACTCCTTCCCCCTCTGGGCATGGGTAGCTACACATCTTTTTACTAGCGTACAAC
>JAFEES010000248.1 GCA_018240995.1 Pseudomonadota bacterium
GTTGCGCTTTTCGTTCAGCAGGAAGCTGGCCACCTCCACCGGCACCTGGCAGTGCACGGCGGCGGTGTTGTCCTTCATGGACTCTTCCTGGATCATGCGCAGCATCTGCAGCGCAAAGCCCTCGGTGTCGCGCACATGGCCGGTGCCGTCGCACAGCGGGCAGCGGATATGGGCGCCCTCGGACAGCGAGGGCTTCAGGCGCTGGCGGCTCATCTCCATCAGGCCGAACTTGCTGATGGTGCCGAACTGCACGCGTGCGCGGTCCTGGCGCAGCGCGTCGCGCAGGCGGTTTTCCACCTCGCGGCGGTTCTTGCTCTCCTCCATGTCGATGAAGTCGATGACGATCAGGCCGCCCAGGTCGCGCAGGCGCATCTGGCGCGCCACCTCGTCGGCGGCCTCCAGGTTGGTGCGCGTGGCGGTCTCCTCGATGTCGCCGCCCTTGATGGCGCGCGCCGAGTTCACGTCCACGCTGACCAGCGCCTCGGTGTGGTCGATGACGATGGCGCCGCCGGACGGCAGCGTGACGGTGCGCGCGTAGGCGGATTCGATCTGGTGCTCGATCTGGAAGCGGCTGAACAGCGGCGCGTCGTCACGGTAGCGCTTCACGCGTGCGGCATGCTCGGGCATGACGTGGCTCATGAACTGCTGCGCCTGCTCGTAGATGTCGTCGGTGTCGATGAGGATGTCGCCGATGTCGCCGTTGAAGTAGTCGCGGATGGCGCGTATCACCAGGCTCGACTCCTGGTAGATCAGGAACGCGCCCTTGCCGGCCTTGGCCGCGCCGTCGATGGCGCTCCACAGCTTTAGCAGGTAGTTCAGGTCCCATTGCAGTTCAGGGGCGCTGCGGCCTATGCCGGCCGTGCGCGCGATGATGGACATGCCCTTGGGGTATTCGAGCTGATCCATGGCCTCCTTCAGCTCGGCCCTGTCCTCGCCCTCGATGCGGCGGCTGACGCCGCCGCCGCGCGGGTTGTTGGGCATCAGCACCACATAGCGGCCGGCCAGGCTGATGAAGGTGGTCAGCGCCGCGCCCTTGTTGCCGCGCTCTTCCTTCTCGACCTGCACCAGCAGTTCCTGGCCCTCGCGGATCACGTCGTTGATGCGCGCCTGGGAGGGCGAGACGCCCTCGGCGAAGTACTGCTTGGAGATTTCCTTGAATGGCAGGAAGCCGTGGCGGTCCTCGCCGTAGTCCACGAAGCAGGCCTCCAGCGACGGCTCGACGCGCGTCACCACGGCCTTGTAGATGTTGCCCTTGCGCTGCTCGCGCCCTTCGACCTCGATCTCGTAGTCCAGCAGCTTCTGGCCGTCGACGATGGCCAGGCGGCGCTCTTCGGGCTGCGTGGCGTTGATGAGCATCCGTTTCATGATGCGTGTCCTTTATGCAATGCGTTGTTCTTGTACGGGCAGCACCACAGCGCCGCCCGCGTCTCAGATCCAAACAAACACCCCCGCAGGGGCGGTCAATGCCTGGACTGGCGCATCGAAACGAAAGCAAAGGAATGGGCCGGGTCGCACCGCAGCCGCGCAGCCGGTCAGCTGCGCAGGCGTGGGGGAGGGTGGGCGTGGATGGGAGCGAGCCGGATTGCAGGCCATTCAGCTATTGAATAAGAAGCTGCAGGCGCTTTCCGGACGGGAGGTGCAGGCGATTTTTGCGCCAACGGCATGCGCTGGCGCGCCTGCCATAGGGACACAATCCAAGCCAGTACAACCCACATGATGTCGCTGTGTTCCGTAGGCCGCCGCGCTCTGGTGAAGGCGGTGTCGGCCAGTAATTCCGTGTTTCAGTCGTTCGATGCGTCAGCCTGCGGTGCGAGGTGCGGTATTCACTTAACCACGCACTACGCGCCCGGGCATCCGCCAGACTGCGCGCCGAGCCGGGCCGTGTCCACTAAACTCCAGACACATCAACCGCTTACACATTCGTCGCGCAGGTGAACCAGATTATAGAGGGCAAACCCAATCCAGGCCCGGCGGCCCGCATGCTTGAGGTGGACACCGAATCCGCCGGCCAGCGCCTGGATAACTTTTTGATACGCCATTTGAAGGGCGTGCCCAAGACCCATGTCTACCGCATCATCCGAAGCGGCGAGGTGCGCCTGAACAAGGGCCGCGCCAGCGCCGACGCGCGCGTGGCCGCGGGCGACCAGGTGCGCCTGCCGCCGGTGCGCGTGTCCGAAAAGCTGGCCGAGAAGGCCGAGCGCCCGGTTCCGGCGCGCGAATTCCCCATCCTGCTGGAGGACGAGCAGCTGATCGCCATCGACAAGCCGGCCGGCGTGGCCGTGCATGGCGGCAGCGGCGTGAGCTTCGGCGTCATCGAGCAGCTGCGGCGCGCCCGGCCCGAGGCGCGCTTTCTGGAGCTGGTACACCGGCTGGATCGCGAGACCTCGGGCATCTTGCTGGTGGCCAAGAAGCGCTCGGCGCTGACCCGGCTGCAGGACCAGTTTCGCGGGCGCGAGACGGGCAAGACCTACCTGGCCCTGGTCACCGGCAGCTGGCCGGCGAACAAGAAGGTGATCGATACGCCGCTGCACAAATACCTGCAGGCGGACGGCGAGCGCCGCGTGCGCGTGACCACGCCCGATGACCCCGACGCCATGCGCTCCATCACCCTGGTCAAGCTGCGCCGCCAGCTCGCGCCGCGCCCCTTGGCGGGACTGCCGGCGATGAGCCTGCTGGAGGTCACCATCAAGACCGGGCGCACGCACCAGATCCGCGTGCACCTGGCGTCCCAGGGCCACGCCATAGCGGGCGACGACAAATACGGCGACTTCGAGCTGAACAAGCGGCTGCAAAAGCAGGGCCTGAGGCGCATGTTCCTGCACGCCTGGCGCCTGCAGTTCGACCACCCGGCCAGCGGCGAGCGCCTGGAGCTGCGCGCCGAGCTGCCGCCCGAGCTGGCGGACTTTGTAGAAGGCGACCACTCCCATGCCTGAATTACGCCCACGCCGCTTCGACCTGATTGCCTTCGACTGGGACGGCACGCTGTTCGACTCCACCGCCATCATCGTGCGCAGCATCCAGGACGCGGTGCGCGACGTCGGCGGCACGGTGCCCAGCATTGAAGCCGCCGCCTGGGTCATAGGCATGGCCCTGCCGCAGGCCCTGGCCCATGCCGCGCCCGACGTGCCGCGCGAGCGGTACACCGAGCTGGCCAACCGCTACCGCTATCACTACCTCAAGCGCCAGGACGAGGTGACACTGTTCCACGGCGTGCTGCCCATGCTGCAGGCGCTGCGCGCGCGTGGCCACCTGCTGACCGTGGCCACGGGCAAGAGCCGGCGCGGCCTGGATCAGGCGCTGCAGCTGGTGCAGCTGCGCGGCATGTTCGACGGCTCGCGCACGGCCGACGAGACGGCGGGCAAGCCGAGCCCGCTGATGCTGCAGGAGCTGATGGCCGAGTTCGGCGTGACGCCCGAGCGCCTGCTGATGATCGGCGACACCACGCACGACCTGGAGATGGCGCGCAACGCCGGCTGCGCCAGCGTGGCCGTGGGCTATGGCGCGCATGATGCGGCGGACTTTCCGGCGCTGGCGCCGCTGTGCGTGGCGCCCTCGGTGGCCGCGCTGCAGCACTGGCTGCTGGAGCATGCCTGATGAGCGCCGCGCGCATCGCCTTGTGCCCCAGCGCCGAGCTGGCCGATGGCGGCCGCGCCGTGGCCTTCGATGTGAGCTTTCGTGGCCAGTGCCTGCGCGCTTTTGCCATCCGCTACCGGGGCGGCGTGCATGCCTACCTGAACCAATGCACCCATGTGGCCATGGAGATGGACTTCAAGGAAGGCCATTTCTTTGACGACAGCGGCTGTCGGCTGATCTGCTCCACCCACGGAGCGTTGTTTGCGCCCGACACCGGCGCCTGCCTGGGCGGCCCGGCGCGCCGGCCGCTGGTCAAGGTGGAGTTGAGCGAAGAGGGTGGCATGGTGTACTGGCATACTGCCCCCGATCTGCACCCCCCAGCCTTTTGACACCATGACCGAGCCCAACCGTACCGAGCCCGCAGGATTCGACGGAAACCCGCCCCAACCGCCCGACCTATGGGCGCGCACAGCTAGCGAAAAGGAAGCTAAAAAGGCCATCGCCGGCGCCCCGGGCTGGGAGCGCGAGGTGCTGGAAAAGCTTGTCCTCGGCACCCTGGCCGAGCAGCGCGCCGCCAGGCGCTGGCGCAACTTCTGGCGCTTTGGCTGGCTGGTGCTGATCGCCCTGGTCGTCTGGGCTGCCTGGCAGCGTGACCTGACCAGCACCAGCAAGAGCACGCCGCATACGGCCGTGGTCGATGTCAAGGGCGAGATCGCCGCCGGCGCCGAGGCCAGCGCCGAGTTCGTCGTCGCCGCCATGCGCAGCGCCTTCGAGGATTCGGGCTCGCAGGCCGTGGTGCTGCTCATCAACTCGCCCGGCGGCAG
>JAFEES010000249.1 GCA_018240995.1 Pseudomonadota bacterium
CCATCACGCCCTCGCGCGCCAGCATCCAGTTGTAGTTGCCGCGCACGGTGTTGATCTCGCCGTTGTGCGCCACGTAGCGGTAGGGGTGGGCCAGCGGCCACTCGGGGAAGGTGTTGGTGGAAAAACGCTGGTGTACCAGGCCGATGGCCGAGACGCAGCGCTCGTCGGCCAGATCACGGTAGTACACGCCCACTTGGGTGGCCAGCAGCAGACCCTTGTAGACCACGGTGCGGCTGCTCATGCTGGGCACGTAATACTCTTTGCTGTGCTTGAGCTTGAGCGCCTGGATGGCGGCGCTGGCAGTCTTGCGGATGACGTAGAGCTTGCGCTCCAGCGCGTCCTGCACGATCACGTCCGCGCCGCGGCCGATGAACAGCTGGCGCAGGATGGGTTCCTTCTCGCGCACGGTGGGCGACATGGGCATGTCGCGGTTCACCGGCACGTCGCGCCAGCCGAGCAGGCGCTGGCCCTCGGCCTTGATGGCGCGCTCCAGCTCCTGCTCGCAGGCCAGGCGGCTGGCATGCTCCTTGGGCAGGAAGATCATGCCCACGCCGTACTCGCCGGCCGGGGGCAGCTCCACGCCTTGCCTGGCCATCTCCTCGCGGTACAGCTGATCGGGGATCTGGATCAGGATGCCGGCGCCGTCGCCCATCAGCTTGTCCGCGCCCACCGCGCCCCGGTGATCCAGGTTCTCCAGGATCTTCAGCGCGCCGGTGACGATGTCATGGCGCTTGACGCCCTTGATATGGGCCACGAAGCCCAGGCCACAAGCATCATGCTCGTTGCCAGATGAATACAAACCGTGTTGTTGTAGGTGCTGAATTTCTGCCGCCTGGGTCATGGCGCCGTTCCTCAAAAAATTTCACTAGGAGGCACAGCGTAATGCATGAATCCATGCCATTCAAGCATATTAATTGGGGTCAGATTCCAATTAACCACCAAAATTTCTTCGCTTCATTTTATTAGGGACATATCAAATTTATAGCTATTTAGGCATGTCAGCAAACAAAAATCGTCAAATTCAGCCTGCTTACTGCGCTGCCAAGACCGGCCTGCCCGACCGCCCTTTGAGCACGCGTCTTGTGGTTTTTTGTTGCAATGCAGCGATGAATTCAGGCGCCCCGAGCGCCCAGCCGGTGTGCACGGCACGCCCCAGCTGGTCGCGCTGGTCGGCGCCCAGGCCGGCCTGCACCGTCTCGGCATAGGCCGCCTGGCGTGCAAACGGGGTGTTGCCCAGCTCCCAATACAGGGCGTGGGGCGTCAGCAATGCGTCCTCGCGCAGGCCCAGGTAATGCGCATGGCTGGACCAGGGGTAGTCCGCCGCCTGCGCCGCCAGGCCGGCGCGCACCGGGTTCAGGTCGATATAGGCCATGCAGGCCAGCAGGTAGCGATCGGTCTGCACGATGCTGGAGCGGTAGCGCCCCTCCCACAGCGTGCCCGTGCGCTGGTGGCGGCGGTTGAAGTGGCGCACATAGCTGCGGCCCACGGCCTGCATCATCTGCGGCAGGCCATCGCCGGTCTGCGGCGTGACCAGCAGGTGAAAGTGGTTGCCCATGAGCACATAGGCATGGATGGCGACCTGGAACTTCTTCGCCTGCTCGGCCAGCAGCGCCAGCATGAACTCGCGATCGACCGCATCCACAAAGATCATCTGCCGGTTGTTGCCCCGCTGCACGACGTGGTGGGCATAACCGGGAACCGTAAGGCGAGGCAGGCGTGCCATGGGCGCTCCTTGGGCAAGAAAAGCCGCCATGGTAGCGCCAATAATTGGAATCTGACCCCCATTTAAATGGGGGTCAGATTCCAATTAATCGCTGACGCCGAAGCGCTGGCCCAGGCTTTGGCGCAGGCCGAATTCGTCCAGGATGGCCGCCAGGCGCTCGGCGGCGCTGCGCTTTTTCTGGCCGGTGTGGCGCGCGATGATGAGTTCGTTCTTCAGGCTGTGCTCCCAGCCCACCAGCTCGGTCACGGTGACCTGGTAGCCGCTGGCCTCCAGGTGCAGGCAGCGCAGCACGTTGGTGATCTGGCTGCCCAGCTCGCGCGTGTGGATGGGGTGGCGCCACAGCTCGGCCAGCGGCGTGCGCGACAGGGCCAGGGCCTTGTTTTGGCGCAGGCTGGCCGCGACCTCGGCCTGGCAGCAGGGCACGAGCACCATGGCGCGGGCCTGCTTTTGCAGGCCGAAGGCAATAGCGTCGTCGGTGGCCGTGTCGCAGGCGTGCAGCGCGGTGACGATGTCGAAGCGCTCGGGCAGCTCGGCCGCGCCGGCGGCATCGGCCACGGCCATGTCGAGAAAGTGCATGCGCTCGAAGCCCAGGCGCTCGGCCAGCGCGCGCGAGCGCTCGACCAGATCGGCGCGCCATTCAATGCCGTAGATCTCGCCGCGGCCCAGGGCCTTGAAGAACAGGTCGTAGAGGATGAAGCCCAGGTAGGACTTGCCCGCCCCATGGTCGGCCAGCAGCGGCGCGTGGCCGTCCTGCGCCATCTCGGTCAGCAGCGGCTCTATGAACTGGTACAGGTGGTAGACCTGCTTGAGCTTGCGGCGCGAGTCCTGGTTCAGCCGCCCCTCGCGCGTGAGAATGTGCAGCTCCTTGAGCAGCTCGATGGACTGGCCCGGCCGCAACTCGGCCAGCAGCGCCGCCTGGGCGGCCTCGGCCTTTTGCGCGGCGCGATTCATGCGCCGCCCTTTTTCTCATCCTTGGCGGCATGGCCGAAGGGACAGCGCGGCCCCACCTCCAGCTCCTTCCAGCCCTGCATGCCCAGCCGCTCCAGCACCTCGATGTTGCGCTCGAAGATTTCCTCGGCCTCGGGGAACACCTCCACGGCGCGGTCTATGCTTTCCTCACGCAGCAGGTGCAGCGTGGGGTACGGCGCGCGGTTGGTGCAGTTGCTCACGTCGTCCGCCAGCGTGCCCTCGAACTGGAAGTGCGGGTGGAAGGACGCCACCTGCAGGATGCCGGCCAAATCCATGGCCTCGACGAGCTCGTCGGCCAGCTCAAGAAAGTCGTTGAAGTCCAGGAAGTTAGGCATGGCCAGCGGCGCCATGAGCAGCGTGGTGTCGCGCTTTTCCGCCGATGCCTCGGCCAACGCCTCCAGCTCGCGCTGCAAATCCTGTAGCAGCTCGCGCGCGTCCGTGGCGTGGCTGACGGCGTAATGGATCTGATCCTTGGTGTGCACGCCCTTGGCGAACGGGCACAGGTTCAGGCCTATCACGGCGCGCTCCAGCCAGCGCACCGTGTCTTGCACCACCACGGCATCGTCGCAGGCGGATGGGGTGGGCTGATCGGGTGCGGGGACTGTGGTCATGGTGTGGCGCGCTCCATAAAGGGGCTGGCATTGTATGCCCCGCCCCCGCGCGGGATCACCCCAACAGGCGCTGGCCCGTCAACCGCTCATGCTCACGCGCGGCGTAGCGGTCGGTCATACCAGCGATGAAGTCGGCCACGGTGCGGGCGTGCTGCCGCGCGTCACCTTCGAGCGCCTGGGCCGCCTGCGCGGGTGGCATTTGGCGCGGGTCGGCCTGGTAGACGGAAAACAGCTCGCGCACCACCTGGCGTGCCAGGTCGGTGGTCTGCATCACCTGGGGGTGGCGGTACAGCTCGCGGAACAGAAAGCGCTTCAACGCGCGCGACTGCGCCCGCATCTCGGGCGAAAAGCCCACCAGCGGCGGCAGGCCGCGCACGGCGTCCACGTCAATCGGCGCATGTTCCGCCAGGGCCGCGCGCGTGGCGGCGATCACGTCATACACCTGGTCGCTGAGCATGCGGCGTATGGCCTCGCTCAAGAGCCGGCGCCGGCCCGCGGCCTGGGCCAGTTGCGGGTACTGTTGCTGCGCCTGGGCGCGGTAGCGATCGAACAGCGGCACCTCGCGCAGCTGCTCCAGGGTGATCAGGCCCGAGCGCACGCCGTCGTCGATATCGTGCGCGTTGTAGGCGATCTCGTCGGCCAGGTTGCACAGCTGCGCCTCCAGGCTGGGTTCGTGGCCCAGCAGAAAGCGCTGCCCCACCCCGCCCGGCTCGCACGCCTGCAGCAGCTCGGCGTTGCGCCGCGAGCAATGCTTCAAGATGCCCTCGCGCGCCTCGAACGTCAGGTTGATGCCGTCGTAGGCCGGATAGCGGTCTTCAAGCTCATCCACCACGCGCAGGCTTTGCAGGTTGTGCTCGAAGCCGCCAAAGTCCGCCATGCAGTCGTTCAGCGCATCCTGCCCCGCGTGACCAAACGGCGTATGGCCCAGGTCATGCGCCAGGCACACGGCCTCGACCAGATCCTCGTTCAGGGCAAGCGAGCGCGCGATGGAGCGGCCCAGCTGCGCCACCTCCAGCGAATGCGTGAGCCGCGTGCGGAACAGGTCGCCCTCGTGGTTCAGGAACACCTGGGTCTTGTAGACC
>JAFEES010000024.1 GCA_018240995.1 Pseudomonadota bacterium
ACCTTGACCGCGTTGGCCAGGATGTTCACGCCTTCAACCATGCGGGCGCGGGCTTCGCCGCCGAAAACTACGTCTTTTGCTGCCATTTTTGGCTCCTAAAAATTTTGGGTCAAATAGGCTGCTGAGGCTTTTTTATCAAGCGCAAGCAGCTATGAAAATTGCTTGATTAGCAAGCTGTCTCAGACTCCTTCCCCCTTTGGGGGAAGGCTGGGATGGGGGCTTGCCCGGACTGTGACGGACGCAGTGCTAGAACCAAGACCGCTGGCCCCCACCCCAGCCCTCCCCCAGAGGGGGAGGGAGCCAGAGAGGTGTTCTGAGACATGCTGCCAATCATGGAAAATTGATGGTTTGTGCGGTGCGAGGAATTACTTCTCGACCACGGCGAACAGGTCGTCTTCCTTCATGACCAGCAGCTCGTCGCCGCCAATCTTCACGGTCTGGCCGCTGTACTTGCCGAACAGCACGCGGTCGCCCACCTTCACGCTCATGGCGATGCGGTCGCCGTCCTCGTCATGCTTGCCCGGGCCCACGGCCAGCACCTCGCCCTGGTCGGGCTTCTCGGCGGCGTTGTCGGGGATGACGATGCCCGAGGCAGTCTTGGTTTCGTTTTCAAGGCGCTTGACGATCACGCGATCGTTCAGAGGACGAAGGTTCATAGCATCTCCTGGAGATTCACAGACAGGTTGAAAAGCAAGGGCAGCCACAAGCGGGCTGCCCGGGGGAACAGGTGGGGTGTTGTTAGCACTCAACCCCAACGAGTGCTAATAATAAGGGCGTTTTGCCCGGCTTCAAGGGGCTGGGCCTAGAAAGTTCAGGGGTTTTGTCGCGGTGGCTCCAGTGCGGCAGTTCTGTTGGGTCGCCTCAGCCTCTTGCGGTTGATGCGCAAAACAGGCCCTGTAGAACGGGAGCAAGTTGGGGAATTATCGCAATTTATCCTGAAAAAGATAAACTACCTTTTTAAGGATAAATCTAGATAGTCCTGATGATCGCCTTCAAACGCACCGCCCTGGCGCAAGAACTGGTAGCAGCCCTTCAAGGCAAGGCCTTGCTGGGCGATGCCCACAACGGCCTGTTTCTGGCCGCGCCGCGTCGCACCGGCAAATCCACCTTCCTTCAAGGAGACCTGAGCCCGGCTTTGCAGGCTGCTGGCGTGGTCGTTGTCTATGTGGATCTGTGGGCCGATGTGCGGCGCGACCCGGGCGGCCTGATAGCCGGTGCCATCGCCCGGGCGCTGGAACCTCACTTGGGCCTTATGGCCCGCGCCGCAAAAAATGCAGGGCTGGACAAGGTGAAGTTGGGCGGACTGGAGGTGGACACCAGCAAAATCGGCAAGGTGGACGGCCTGACCCTGAACGAAGCGCTGCGTCTGCTGCACGAAAGTGCCGGAAAACCCGTGGCACTGATCATCGACGAAGCACAGCACGCGCTGACCAGCGAAGCCGGTGAGACCGCCATGACGGCACTGAAATCGGCGCGCGACCAACTCAATCGGCCGGGGGAGGTGAACCTCATGCTCGTCATGTCGGGCTCTGACCGCGACAAGCTGCTGCGCCTGTTCAACACGGCGGCGGCACCGTTTTATGGCTCCCAGATCCAGCGCATGCCGCCGCTGGGCCCCGACTTCATCGGCCATGTCGCCGGCTTGATCGAAGCGCAGCGCCCGTCATTGCAGCCAGTCGATCAAGCCCTGCTGTTGCAGGCCTTTGAAGCCTTTGGCTACCGCCCGCAGTTCTTCATGGCCGCTCTGGGGCAGGTGCTGAGCCCCTTGGCCGATGTGGCCGGACGCTTCGAGCCTGCCCTTCTGCAGGCCGCATGGCAGCAGCAAGCGCAGGACGAAGTGCAAATGACATCTGACTACCTGGGTCTCAAGCCCACCGAACAGGCGGTTCTGTGGCGCATGCTGGAACAGGGCCCCCGCTACCGCCCCTACGACGCAGAGGCCCTGCGCTTCTATCGAGACAAAACCGGTCGCCCAGTGACAGTGACGCAGGCGCAAAAGGCGCTGGAGGCGCTTCGCCAGCGCATGCCAGCGCTGGTATGGAAGTCGGCACATGGCGAGTACGCGTTGGAAGATGCAGCCATGCATCGCTGGTTTGATCACCTAGCGGCTGACGGCAAATGGCCTCCAAGTGCTCCACAGGGGCAACTTCCATTTGATGACGATTGATTCAGCGCCGCGGACCCGTGGACGAGCCAACGGTGCGTGGTGTCTTCTGTAACGGTCACCCGCCTTGTTGCGCGAGCTGCGTAAGCTCTTTGTAGAGCGAAGTTCTTCGTGCCGGCGCTGGTGTGGGAATCGGCACGTGGTGAGTACGCATAGGAAGATGCGGCCATGCATCGCTGCTTCGATCACCTCGCGGCTGCCGGCAACTATCCCCAACACCCTATTCCTCAAATAATTCCGAATGCGTCCCAGCCCGCACGAAGATGATTGCGTTGCCCTCAAGTCGATAGATCAGCAGGAAATCACCGCCGATGTGGCACTCGCTGTGATCCGCCCAGTCGCCCTTGAGCGGGTGATCCAATCACTCGGGCCCCAGCGGAGCATCGTTGCCAATGAGCAGCAGCATTGCAGCCTTCAGGCGATTCAGGTCGTACCGGCCCGAGCGGGAGAGGCGCTCCCAGTCCTTGAGGAAAGCCTTGGTGAAATCGCACGCCCTGGGCGGTGCTGCCCGCTCACTGCTGGCGGGCTTTTTGGAGGTCATCGATCAGCGCATCGGCAGAGTCAAAACGGGTAGCTCGCGCCTTCGTCATGCCGCGGGCTTCTTCCATCGCCGCACGGGTCTGGGCGTTGGGCACCTTGAGCTCTAGCGGAAACGCCCGGTCGTTGACCACGCGCTTGAGCAAGATGCGCACGGCATCGGACACAGACAACCCCATGGCTGCCAGTGCCTCGCTGGCTTGCGTCTTGAGTTCGTCGTCCACGCGGACGTGCAGCATTGTGGAATGGGCCACGGCATGATTCTCCTTGTGAATATTTTGTAGCTCTTTTGCGATACGGATCAAATCCGATGGCTGCAACCCCGCCTGGCCTGCCGGGGGACGAGGATCATGTAGATCGCCAGGGAAACCCGGAGCACCACCCGGCCAATAGCAGCCCTCCATCAGGGCAATCCCTTACAATCGCCCCCGCAAACGCGCTGCCGCCCCAGGCGCCAGCGCAAGGCAATGACCACAGGCCATGCAAGCGCCCGTCTTCCATTGCCCCTCACCCTCCAAACCCCAAAGGAACCACCTCCATGGCGCCCATGCAGGTCACCACTGCATTCATGGGGATCAGCCTGGCGGTGCTGATCCTGTACCTGATACGCCGCGACCATCTGTACCTGATGCACGGCCTGTTCTGGGTGCTGGTGGCAACCGCCACCGCCGTGCTGGGCGCCTGGCCGGGCCTGATCGACCGGTTGGCGGCCTGGACGGGCTTCCGCTATCCGCCGGCCCTGCTGCTGTTGCTGGCCTGCATGGTGCTGCTGGTCAAGGCACTGCACGCAGACATGGTTAACACCCGCATCGAGCGCGACGTCCGGCGTCTGAACCAGCGGCTGGCCTTGTTTGAAGCGGATCTGGAGGCCCTGCGCCAGACCGGCGAAACGGACTCTGCAACGTCGTGATTGCCGCGCTACTTCCCGTCATGCTATGCGGCGCTTGGGCACACGCCTGCCTGGCTATGTACTTGCCGCGGGTGGGCTGATGAACATGACCACAGCACCATACCTGGCCGCTGCCCCGGCTGTCGCGGAGACGCTACGCCTGGGGTCACCCCATACCCCGGGGCAGGGTATCGGCGTGCTCGTCATCAACTACAACACCGCTCGCCAAACCCTGCGCTGCCTGGAGTCCATCCAGCAGTCCACCGTGTTGCCAGATTGGGTACTGGTGCTGGACAACGCATCTACCCCAGCCGATTACCAACACCTGCTCCAAGGTGCACAGACCCCAAAGGCGGGCACTCTGCACATCTACCGCTCGGAAGCAAACCTCGGTTTTGCCCAAGGCAGCAATGCGCTGATTGACCTGCTGCTACAGCAGCCCGCGTGCCAGTACATCATGCTGCTCAACAACGACGCCGTGGCACAAAAGGAGATGCTTGCGGCCCTGCGCGCTGCGCTACAAGCTGTAGGTGAAGAGGCCGGCCTTGCCGGTGGCCGAATGCACAAGCTGGCAGACCCCACACAGGTGGACACGCTGGGCATTGCCCTCTATGCCAGCCTGATGCCCGCAGACCGCAAGACCCTGGACGACATATATTTAGGCCCCACGGGCGGTTGTTGCATGCTTACGCGCGCGCTGGTTGAGCGCCTGAAGGCAGTCTCTGGCTATTGCTTCGATCCCCGTTTCTTCTGTTATTGCGAAGACACGGACTTGGTTCTGCGTGCGGTTTTGCTGGGCTACCGCCCCATTTATCTGGATCAGCTATTGGCACTGCATGAAGGCCAAGCCAGCAGCGGCGGGGGGTACAATCCCTTCATCGCCTATCACGGGCTGCGCAATACCCTGTGGATGCATATCAAGCTCTTACCCGCCGGACTGCTGTGGCGGTACGGCCTGTTTTTGTTGCTGGCACATGGTTTGATGATTGCGCGGCACACCTTATCGGGGCGGTTTATGCTGATGCTGCGGGTGTATCGCGATGCCTTGCGTCGGTTACCTGAGTTTTCTGCCGAGCGCAGGCAGTTTAAAAGCGATATTCAAACCAATGGGCATGTGCTAAATGCTTACCTAACCAAGCGCTTTTATCGTAAAGGCTACCTGCGCCTGGTATTGCAGGCGCATGCTGTTTTCAAACACCTTTTCCGGGGTGCAAAAGCATGATCCTCGGCACTCGCGGCGCCGGCCTCATGGACGCAAACTTCGTGCTCGACTGGCTGGCGGGCTCCGACGAGCCCGAGCTCAACTTAGACGAGCTCACCAACGCTGGCAACCTGCACAACATGGACGGCCAGGCCGGCGACGCGCGCCATGTCATCGTACGCGGCGACATTGGCTACACCGCTCTCGTAGAGCGCCTGCTGGCCGAGCACAAGCCGTGTGCCGTGGTCAACTTCGCGGCCGAGTCTCATGTGGGCCGTTCCATGCACCGCTCAAGCGAGTTCTTCCAGAGTGATGCGTTTTCGTGGTTACCCGCGTATTGGCGCGCGCTGAAGCTGGCGGTCAGTCCGCGCCGAATTAACGGTCAGCAGTTGGGTGAATCCCTCCGTTTCTTTTTTTTGCGAGGGACTTGGTCACCGCAATGCGGCAACTGCTCGGCATGAGGATCGTCAATTGAACTACACCACGAGTTCCGGGGCTCCGCTGGTTAGCTACTGTATCCCTGCGTACAACCACGCACAGTACGTCGAGGCATGTCTCAAAAGCATACTAGCGCAGTCGTACCCCAATATCGAGGTGGTGGTGATCGATGATTGCTCGACCGACTCGACCTATGAAATTATCCGCTCGCTGGACGACCCGCGTGTCCGTGCGCATCGCAATCTCGTCAACGTGGGGCCGGGGGAAACTGTCAACCGTTGCATACTGATGGCGAAAGGCGATTTCATTGCGGTCAGTGGCTCGGATGACATCCATTTCCGTGACAAAACTGCGATCCAGGTCGAGCACCTGCTTGCGAACCCCCGCTTGGGTGCCGTCTTCTCCACTCCAGCCTTCATCGGCCCCCAAGGAGAGTCGTTAACGCGTGATCAGCACCCAGAACTGCCTGTGTTCCCCGCATTCAATGCGGGCAGGGATGCGATGTTTCAGGAGTTGCTGCGGCGGGGAAATTTTCTGCTGGCGCCCAGTGCGATCATGCGCAGATCCGTGGTCGAGGGTGTGGGGTTGTTCGATCCCGGCCTGATTCAATTGCAGGACTATGATTACTGGCTGCGCATCGCGGTCGACAACGACCTGCTTGTCGTGGATCAACCGCTCGTCCAGTACCGGATGATGCTCAATGGTTCCAATCTGAGTTCCGAAAATGAGGCATCGAGAAACCGGCACCATTTTGAGTTGAGTATCGTTTTTGAGAAACTTGCAGCTCCCCGCAGCGCAGGGGAGAGCGTTGAGCAAGTGGACGCACGCCGTGTGCTGATGCTGCAGGCACTGGAACACCTGCACAGCCGTGACGTCCTGAATTTCAGGGCCCGTCTGCTGTATGGGCAGATCTCTGGCGGTGTGGATGAACATAACGGCGCCTCCATGGGTGCCTATCGGCAACTCATCTCTGACAACGCGATCTTCTCGGATCGCAACCCGCTGGTGGATTTCACGACCAAGCTACTTCGCCATGCACGGAAAACCATCGGGAGGAAGACGTAATGGACAGGCAGGCCGTCTGGAATGTTGAGTCCGGGGCAGCGCCTAGGATCGCGCCCGTGAGCCAAGCGTCTTTGCTGCGCAAAGACCTTGTGGAATCACTGCGAAACTGGAGGTTCTGGGTTTTCCTGGGGTGGAACGATATTGCCAAGCAATACCGTCGCTCATTTGTCGGGCCGTTGTGGATCGTCTTCAACAGCGCGTTCTTCATTGTGGCCTTTGGCCTCATAGGTGCCCAACTTTTCAAACTATCGGTTGCCGACTACTTGCCATTTTTCTGCGCCGGGCACATCTTCTTTGGTTTTATCTCGGCCTTGATTAATGAAGGCTGCATGGCCTATATCCAGGCGGATGCCTTTCTGAAGCAGATGCCCTATCCCAAGCTGACATTCGTATTCAGACTGGTATGGAGAAATATGATCATGCTGGCGCACAATCTCGCCGTGCTCGTTGCGGTGCTGCTGTGGTCTGGATACTTCATCCACGTGCGTTGGTTTCACTTTCTTGTGGCGATGCTGCTCACCCTGATATGCGCGTGCGCGGTCGTTGCCATTCTCGGCGCGCTGGCTGCCCGTTTTCGCGATATCCCTATGGCAGTGGCAAGTGTGATGCAGATTAGTTTTTTTGTCACGCCGGTCATGTGGCGCCCGGACCAATTGACCGAAAGGGCAAGAATACTGGTGCATCTGAATCCGCTTGCTGCATTTTTGGAGATTCTGAGGGCGCCACTGCTTGGCGCTACTGCAGCATCAAGTGCTTGGACGCATGCCTTTATTGCCACGGTTCTAGCGCTGGCGATTTTTTGCGTTCTCTACCTGCGCGCTCGCAGGCGGATCATTTATTGGTTGTAGCAAGGCGCCATGGTCGGAATCACACTTCAGAACGTTTCTATTGATTTCCCCGTGTACAACTCACGGTCGCGGGGGTTGATCAATACGATTTTTGGACATTCGCGGCGCGAGCAAAACCGTGTGGAGGCCGCAGGCATGGGAAATGTATGCGTTCATGCGCTCCACGACATCAGCCTCGCATTGAAGCCCGGAGACCGCATCGGCCTGATCGGCCGTAACGGTGCCGGCAAGACCACCTTGCTGCGCGTTCTGTCGGGTGTCTATGAGCCTACGCGTGGGCTCATGGCCCAGGAAGGCCGGATCTCCTCGCTCACGGACATCATGCTGGGCATGGATCTGGATGCCAGTGGCTACGACAACATCGTGATGCGGGGCATCGTGATGGGACTCGACCGGCGCGCTGCGATCGCGCTCATCCCCGAGATCGAAAGCTTTACCGAGCTGGGCGAATATCTGCAATTGCCAGTGAGAACCTATTCGCAGGGCATGCTTCTGCGCCTGGCATTTGCCGTATCTACGTCGATCACTCCCAACATCCTGTTGATGGACGAGATGATTGGGGCCGGCGATGCGTCTTTTGTCAAAAAAGCCCAGGCGCGGATCAATGGATTGATCGACGGCGTGTCGATACTGGTTCTCGCCTCGCATAACGAGAGCATTTTGCAGTCCTTTTGCACCACTGGAATTGTGATGAAGCGTGGCCGAATTGAGTTGATTGCTCCTATTGACGAGTGCCTTCGTCGGCATCGTGAGGATGGGGACACTGCGCTGATGCAGCTTTGAGCATGACGAGAAATCTTACTTCCATCGCCCCGACCGGGGCACATCAGGGCGATGCTCCACCAAGCCCACCCGCTGCGGCCACAATGTCCGTCAGGTATATCGCGGCCCCACCCCTTCCAGACGATCCGGTGAGCCGCGCGAAGAGTCATTGGCTGGGGCAGTTCTATGTTCGTTATATCAAGCGCTATTTGATTGCGAGAGCCGTGGTCAATCGCGGCTGGCTTATTCTCTTTCCGCGCTACCGCTGGCTCCTGCGGCGACTGGCATGGCTGCGGGACGCAGAGACTCCTCTGGCTCTCGTCGCGCAATCCGTGTTCGTGCGTACACATGGCTTGCAGAGAACCGTTCTGGCCGCGTCCCATTCGGTGGCGACGCCCGCGCCGAAAGCCTATCCTGCACGCGAACAGCACCACCTGAAGTCGCCGCACGACAGCTATATGTTTCCAGAAACATTTGTCGCAGAGTTGCCCGACGCCCTCGTGCAGGGCGGAACCAACATCGTGGTCGCGATGCGTTGCGCGGTTCACCACGACATGTTCACACGGGCTGAAGATTCCACAAGCGAGGAGCTGCACGCCCGCATGTGTGTCGATGTCGGGGCTGGTACGGTGAGGTGGGCATCGATGGACGCCGCCCCAGAGCACCTGGATGTCGCCGCGAATTTCGTGGATGCCTGTGCGTCGAACTACGCACATTGGCTGACCGAGGTGGCGCCGCGGATTGCGCTGTTGTGCGGCAGGTCAGAGTTCGATGGCGTGCCGTTTATCGTCAACGATGGGCTGCACCCTAACGTCATGGAGTCGCTCCAGGCACTCACGAGGGGCAAGCATTCGATCATCGTGTTGCCGATGGGGCGAGCGGTGAGGGTATCGCGGCTGTATCTCGTCTCTTGTGCTGGATATGTGCCTTTTGAGCCGCGGGGACGGCATGCCGCCGGAATAAGCCACGGCAAATTCAGCAGTGTTGCGTTCGAGGCCATGCGCCACGCTTGTTTTGCGTCCCTGCGGCCACTCTCCACACCCAGCAGGATTTTTCTGCGCAGGAATTCAGGGATGCGGCGCTTGGTGAATTCCGACGCAATCGAATCCTTGCTCGTCAGCCGGGGATTCACTGTCGTGGAACCAGAGAAGCTCAGCTTTGCGATGCAGGTGCAGTTGTTCCGGCAGGCAGAAGTCATTGTCGGAGCGACGGGTGCTGCGTTTGCCAATATCATTTTTTCCGAAAGCCATGCGCGCATTGCGATACTGATCAGCCAACAGGAAGATGTCATTTACTGGTATTGGCAGAACATGGCGAGAGCCTCCGGAAAGGCCGTCAGTTACGTGTTTGGCAGTAACGTCGACAGCGCTACCCGCAATGTGCACGCAGATTTTCAGGTGCCCCTGGAATCTGTCATCGAATTCGTCAACGATCTGGGACTGTCACGCGCCATGAGCCATTCACATATCCACGCTTCTGCGATCATTCACCCGGAAGCCGTCCTGGCGGAGGGGGTCATCGTAGATCCTTACGCTGTCATCGGCAAGGCAGTGATCGGGCGCGATACCAGGATTCACGCACATGTTGTGATCGCTGACGGCGTGCGCATCGGCGATGGTGTCGAGGTCTTTCCGGGGGCGTTTATCGGCAAAGAGCCCAAGGGCGCCGGTGCACTGGCCAGGACGCCGGAGTTCGACCGCTTCGTCGAGATCGGCAGCAACTCGAGCATCGGGCCGCACGCGGTTCTCTACTATGACGTGCGCATTGGACGCAACACGTTGATCGGAGACGGAGCTTCCATCCGGGAGCAGTGCTGCGTCGGGAATTTTTGCGTCATCAGCCGCTACGTCACCTTGAACTACAACGCCCATATCGGCGACCGGACTAAGATCATGGACAACACCCATATCACCGGAAACTGCCGAATCGGGAACGATGTCTTCGTCAGCATCAATGTTGGGACGACCAACGACAATGTCATTAAGGGCGGCTATGCGGATCACATCGCCGGGCCAGTGATCGAGGATGGCGCCACGCTCGCCGTCGGTGTCAGTGTTCTGCCTGGCGTTGTCGTCGGAGCTCATGCGATGGTTGGCGCCGGTGCCTTGGTTACCCGTGACGTCGAGGCGGGGACAACGGTCATGGGAATACCCGCGAAGCCGAGACCGGCTGTGCCCAAAGATGCGACTCCCCGGATACAACAGTGAGGCAAAGATGAGTTTCAGCATCGATACTTGCCAAATGGTGGAGCTGCCAAAGATTTCCGATCCCCGCGGCAACCTCACTTTCATAGAGAGTCAGCGGCATATTCCTTTTGGAATCAAGCGCGTCTACTACCTCTACGATGTTCCCCAGGGCTCCGAGCGGGGCGGGCACGCCCACCGTGCTCTGCACCAGTTGCTGATCGCTGTCACTGGTTCCTTCGACGTTCATCTGGACGATGGCAGGCAAAAAAAAATAGTCCACCTGAATCGCAGTTTCCAGGGCTTGTACGTGTGCCCGATGATCTGGCGCGAAATCGACAATTTTTCGTCGGGTGCCGTGTGCATGGTGTTGGCCTCTGCCTACTACGACGAGTCTGACTACTACCGGGACTATTCGGAATTTTCCAAGGCTGCGAATCCATGATCAGAGAGATCCCTTTTCTCGACCTGAAAAAGCTGCATTCAGAGGTTCGACCTGCGCTGGACGCGGCCTATCAACGGGTAACCGATTCCGGCTGCTTCATCATGGGGCTGGAGCTGCGGGCGTTCGAGAGCGAGTTCGCGCGCTATTGCGGAGTGGACTACTGCATCGGTGTCGGCAATGGCCTTGATGCGCTGAAGCTCCTGCTGCAGGCGTATGGTGTCGGGCCGGGCGACGAAGTGATCGTTCCCTCCAACACCTTTATTGCCACTTGGCTTGCGGTGACGCAGTGCGGGGCGACCTTGGTTCCTGTCGAGCCCGACACGGAGACCCATAACATCGACGTTGCGGGAATCGAAGCGGCCATCACCCCCCGAACCAAGGCGATCATTCCGGTGCATCTGTACGGACAGCCAGCTGACATGGATCCGATCATGGCGATTGCCGCTGCACACGGCTTGGTCGTTATTGAGGATGCCGCGCAGGCGCAAGGTGCCCGCTACAAGGGCCGCCGCACGGGGTCGCTGGGGCACGCCGCAGCCACCAGTTTCTACCCTGGCAAGAACCTGGGGGCGCTGGGCGATGGCGGGGCCGTGCTGACCAGCGATGCGGCCATTGCCGACAAGGTCGCACGGCTTCGCAACTATGGGTCGACGCGCAAATATGTGCATGACATCCAGGGAGGCAATACGCGCTTGGACGAGTTGCAGGCCGCCTTTCTGCGCGTGAAGCTCGCCGAGCTTGATCGCTGGAATGCCCGGCGGCAGGAAGTCGCCGGCTGGTATGCAGACCGCCTGGCAGGTAGCCCTGTGCAGCTGCCCCGGATCGAGTCGGGCTGCGAATCGGCCTGGCATCTCTACGTGGTGTGCAGCACGCGCCGTGATGAACTGCAGCAATTCCTGTTCGAGCGGGGTATCTCCACAGTGATCCACTACCCCGTTCCACCGCATTGGCAGGCGTGCTATGCCGGTATGGCGGGCATGCAGTTGCCTGCTGCCGAGCGGCTTGCGAGTGAAGTGCTCAGTCTGCCCATGTGCCCCTTCATGACGCCTGCAGACGTGGCTGTTGTCGCGGATGCTGTATCGGCTTTTGGCTCATGAAATCGGGGCGCAGCGCATGATCCCGGAGGTGTTTCGTTCTGCATGGCGCGCTTGTTGCACCTTGTTTTGGCAGCGCAGCCCCGTCTTGGAAATGGCCGCAGACGAGCGACTGGAAGCTGCGCAGCACCCTACGAATTCAGAAGCTTCGGCTGCGGACTTGGCCCCCGAGCGTCCTTCTTTCAGAACCCTCATGCCGTATGTGGAGCATGAGGCCATTCGCGTTGTGCTCCTGGCGCAGCATGCTGCGTCGTGGGCTGGCTGGCGATCGATATGGCAGGCGGCTTCGCATCACCCACAGGTCGTAGCCAAAGTGGTTCTGGCTCCCTTCATTCATCACCTCTCGTCTGAGGCGATGGCCTTCGACGCGCTTAAACAGGAGATGCTCAAGGAAGGAATCCCTTTCCATACCCTTGCATACTTCGATCTTGCGGCTTTCATGCCACATGTCGTGCTGGTGCAGAACCCGTATGACGCAACCCGGCCGGAAAACGTTCGCATGCCAGCCCTCGCGGCGATCGGCGCACGGGTTGCGTATGTTCCCTACGGACTGGAAATGGGCGGCGGCGCATGGAACTGCATGGCCCAGTTCGATACCGATGTGCAGCGCGGGGCGTGGCGGGTTTACTCCCGTTCCGAACGCCATCGCCAGATGTTCGGCAAGCACTGCACGTCGGGAAACGGCCATGTCGTCGTGACAGGGCATCCCAAGTTCGATGACGAGGACGCGTCGGAGCCCTCTCCCACCGCAGTCGGCTGGCTGCAAAAAGCGGCAGGCCGGAAGATTGTGCTGTGGACGCCTCATTTCTCCGTGGCTGGACCGCCCGCATGGTCCACCTACAACGCGTATGGAGACTTCATTCTCGATGCGTTCCAGCTGCAGCCAGGGCTGTTCTTGCTTGTGCGCCCGCACCCCATGTTCTTTGCTGCACTGCGGCAGGCCACTCCAGACGGCACGCCCCGTGAACGCGCTTTCCGGGAGCGCATGGCGGCGATGCCAAACGGGGCGTTGGACGAACTTCCCGCACATGCCGACGCGTTTAGCGTGTCGCATGCCCTGATGGCCGATGTGGGTTCATTCCTGCTGGAATATTTGCCGCAGGACAAGCCGATGCTGTATTTGGAACTGCAAGGCGGAATCGGAATGAACGAGGATGGCGAGATTGTCGAATCGCTCCATGTTGCTCGGTCTGAGGCGGACATCGCAGCGTTCCTCAACGTGGTGGCCTCGGGCCACGATCCTCGCGCCGGGCAACGGCAAGCGGCGACACGCCAGTTCCTCTATCGACTCGATAAAAAGGCGGGGGAACGCATTTGCGAAGACATCGTCCAGGGGGTGCGATGCGGCGAGCCGGTGGCTAACCTGGCGCAGCGCCGGCCGACGGAACTGGACCAGCAATCGATCCGCTACTGGCAAGCCGCACAAACCACCTTTCTTGCTCCGGACTATTACTACGAGACCAAGGAGCAGTCCCTGATCCAGACGCTGGAAGCACTGGACCCGATCGGCTCGGCCATCGATGTGGGCTGCGGGACGGGGCGTTATACGCGCGTGCTGGCGCAGTTTGCCGGAGAAGTCCAGGGGTACGACGTTTCCAGTGGGCTTGTGGCCCAGGCACGGGAAGCGGCGGCGGCTGCGGGAACCGTCAACATTCGATTCGACAGCGCTGCGATCGAGGATCTGCGCCCCTTGGAAACTTTCGATCTGGTGGCATGTCTGGGGGTGACAAGTTGCGTGATCGACGACCTTGCGTTTCTTGCGGCCGTTGATAAGTTGATGCAGCTGGCTAAGCCCGGGGGGTATGTTCTATTGGAGGACACGCTGTCCACCGAAAGCGGACGTATCGCTTCCGATGCCACGGGCTATGTGGCTCACTACCGAGCTGCGACCGACTATCAGAGAATTTTCGAACGCAGAGGACTCCGCCTGGTGGCTTCCACCGTGCTCGCAACGGCGGAAGATATCAAGCTCATCAACTCGCTGTTCCTGTTCCAGACACGTCCGCGTGCCTGACTGGGTGCTGCGGATAATCAGCCGTCATGATGTCCAGACAATTTTCGGCAGCGCACGATCCCAAACCCCTCATCGATCCGACATCGGTGCAGGATTTCTTCGAAGAGCGTGCGCGCAAGGCCGAAGCGCTCGGGCCAGTGCGCGCAGTTATCTATCAGGACAAGAATCCCACGCTTGCGCAACAACGCGACGCTGCGGAAAAGGCGCTGCTGTTCCCGCTCATCGATATCCGCCCCGATGACGCAGTGCTCGATGCAGGCTGTGGCTCCGGACGATGGGCGGAAGTGCTGATCCCGGTCTGTGGCCGCTATCACGGCGTCGATGCCAGCTGGGGGTTGGTCGATATCGCCAGGCAGCGGTTCGGGCATTGCTCCCATGCCCGTTTTGATGTCGTGTCTGTCGACCGACTGGCGGGCAGCCCCAGCCTGGCGGGAGAGCGCTTCACGCGCATCATTTCTTTCGGCGTCTATATCTATCTGAACGACGATGCCGTCGAGTCGGCGCTGCAGCAATTGTGCGCGGTGGCTGCGCCAGAAGCCAAGGTGGTTTTGCGCGAACCCGTGGCGACGGGTGACCGTCTGACGCTGTCCGACTTCTACTCGGACGACATGGAGCAGAGCTACAGCGCGGTGTACCGGCCGGAAGCCGAGTTGATGGGCATGTTCGACCGTACCTTGGGCGCGGCGGGTTTTCGGCTCCAGGCGTGCGGGGACGTGTTCGATGCGGGTCTCAACAACCGCGCCGAAACCCGGCAACGCTGGTTTGCGTGGGTTCGGGGCCGCTGATGTCACGAGCTTTCTGCTTCGATCTCGATGGGACCATCACCGCCACCGAGATTCTTCCGTGCGTGGCATCAGAACTCGGGGTGTCCGACGAAATTGCCACGCTGACCCGCGCCACGATGGATGGCCACATCGACTTCGAGTCGTCTCTTCGCCTGCGTTGCCTGGTACTCGGTCAGGTGCCGCCTGAGCGCGTGGACGCCATCGTCTCGCACGTCCCGCTGAACGATGCCATCCTGTCGTTTATCCAGGCCCATCGGGAGAATGCGTTCATCGTGACGGGCAATCTGGACATTTGGATCCGTACCATTGCAGACCGCTGTGGGTGTGCGGCGTTTTCGTCCCAAGCAACCTACGAGGGTTCCCAGCTGCGCCTTCAGAAAATTCTTTGCAAGGCCGACGCCGTGGCTACCTTGCGTAAGCGCGGGTTTGACGAGATCGTCGCCATCGGCGACGGCGCAAACGATGTACCGATGCTCTCGGTTGCCGACATCGCGATCGCTTATGGCGGTGTGCACCTGCCCGCTGCGCCTGCCAGGGCCGCAGCGCACTACATCATTCATGAAGGAGAGACCCTATGCAGGCTGTTGACAGCGCTGTGATCGCCGCTGCCGGCATGGGAACCCGGCTGGGTCTGGGGATGCCCAAAGCCATGATCGAAGTGGGCGGGAAGACGATCCTTGCCCGGCTCGTCGAGCATCTGCGTTGCCACGTAAAAGTGATCCATGTCGTTGTCGGCTATCGCGAAGAGATGATCGTGGAGTATTGCCATAAGCATTTTCCGGAAGTGGTGCTGGTTCGGAATCCCGAGTTCCGCACCACGAATACTGCGCAGAGCCTGTACCTTGGCGCTCGGCATCTGCGGGGCAAGATCCTCTATCTGGACGGTGACCTTATCCTAGAGCCATCGAGCCTGGAGCAATTTCTCGCCGCGGCCGCCGATGTACCGCTGTTGGTTGGGGTCGCGGAGGCGAAGAGCGAAAACGCCGTGTTCACCGAGGTTCGCGAGTCCGACACAGGGCCGGTCGTGACAGGTTTTTCGCGCGAAGCGCGCTCTCCGCTGGAGTGGGCCAATGTGTTTTGCGGTGACCGGGATCTGATGCACGGGGCGGCGGGCTACGTGTTCGAGCGCCTGGCTCAACATCTTCCACTTCCAGGCCGTGTGTTGCGTTTAGCGGAGGTGGACACATCGGGAGATCTCCACGCCGCATTACAGTTTGTGACTGAACTGAAATCTGCTGCTGTACGGGCAACTGCGACGTAGCTTCGGATCAAGCTCCATGCTGTGTGGCTCCTCGTCGATTCGTGTGGAACGCAACACCGACAATCTCTACCTGACACAGCACTAAGTAGGTCAGAAGAAAGATGCAAACTGGCATGACAGCAGGAACGG
>JAFEES010000250.1 GCA_018240995.1 Pseudomonadota bacterium
CCCTCATCGCCCAGGGCGTGGAGGCCGGCGGCCATGTGCGCGGGCGCCAGCCGCTCGATGCGCTACTGGCCGATGTGCTGGCCGCCACGCCGCTGCCCGTGGCCGCCGCCGGCGGTCTGGCCGACGGCCGCGACGTGGCGCGCGTGCTGGCCCTGGGCGCGCAGGCCGCCGTGCTGGGCACGGCCCTGATCGCCACGCAGGAATCCTTTGCCCACGACTACCACAAGCGCCGCCTGGTCGCGGCACGCGCCAGCGACACGCTGCTGACCGAGGAATTCCACGTCAACTGGCCGCCCCATGCGGCCGTGCGCGTGCTCAGAAACAGCGTCACGCGCGGCGAGCGCGGCGACCCGTTCGCCGCCGTGCCGGCCACGGGCCGCACGGTGATCGGCGAGGAAGAAGGCCGCCCCATCCATTTGTTCAGCACCGACTCGCCGCTACGCTCCATGACCGGCGACTTCGAGGCCATGGCCCTCTACGCCGGCCAGGGCGTGGATCGCATCACGGATGTGCAGCCGGCGGGCGACTGCGTGCGGCGGATTGCGGCGGAGGCTGCGGCGTATGTGGGGCAATAGGGCACCGGGCAAACAACGTCCCCCATGAGGTGCGCTGCCCGACGCTTACTGCGCCCTCCGGTGGAGTAACTCCTGCAATCGCCTGCCGATGGCATCGAACTTGTCATCGCCGTTATTGATGGCATCACAGCTTCCGAGCACCGTCCGCTGCGGCTCTCTGGATGGCTGGTAGTAGTAGAGCGTCTCGCAATCGCAGCGCAGCCGCGCCCTCAGGATGTGCGATGCCTTTTCCTGAACCTCGGCAACCCAGCAGGCATCAGCGCAGCCACATGTCCGATAGGACAACTCCTCGCCGGGGTGCGCCCAGTCCAGCGTATAGGCTTTGCTGCCGGCCCATGCGCTGCAGGCGCCAAGCAGCAGGCCGGCAAACAACAGCAGGGCGCGTTCTTTGCGGGTGAACTGGCTCATCAATTTCACGAATTTTAACTACTCCAAAGATCATTTGCGGCTTGTATCGTCATTCGTAACTGGATAGTCGCGTCGATTATGCAGCAGAACTTGCATGCCATTTATTTTCAACTCAAGTTCTTTATTTCTTTCGAGTAAAATGTCATTGGACATGCTGACGGCTTCCAGAAGCTTTACCAGCTGTTCCATCTGGATTTTGTCTTTTGACTTGCCAGACAATTTGCGATAAATGGCAATTATTGGTTCAAAGGCCATCTTCGCAGAGCCCATAAGCGCGACTATGAGTACAAATTGCTCTATTGTCATCAATATTCCATTAATCCTGTTTGGTGGTTTCGGTATGAGTGAATTGAATCATCGAGAAACGATGAGGAATTCACATTCAAATTTGACCCAAATGGATTGCCTGCAACATCGCAAATTCCACACATCGGAAGGCCGGTTGCCGGATTTATCAGCATGGAGTCAAAACCATCATCAACGAACGAGAAGCCTTGACTTCCTGCTGAGGTAGTCGAGGTGTCGGATTCATCATCGAAGGGGAAGAGCACACCCTCTCTTGCCGCGGAGGAGTTGGCAAATAGGACACCAACGATTTCCGGCGATGTGGATGCGTTTTGAAAGTATCCATAACCTGCCTCTCCAACGCCACCGAATGCGTTGGCATGGATTGCGCTGGCTGCCGTAGAAGAATTAGGCAACAGATCGTGCTTTATCTGGAGGGCCTGAATTCGGTCCGTGAGCGAGCAATCTCCGGCCAACACAGCAGGCGCATCGAGCAGATTCCTGTGCTTGATATTGAGTGCTTCAAGTCGTTGACGAAGATCCTCTGTGGATGCGCCATCGTCATCCAAACCGCACCATGCATTCTTGATTGCTTGAAGCATGCCCATCTGAATTTCTCTCCTGTTCCTTTGATTTAATTTATTTGAAACTTTCGTCAGCGATCAGAATTAATTGTTGAGTCAATGCCAGGTTGTTTGAGAAATGGTTTTGCTGGCAGGTTCAGCCAATTAATGAATGCGTTTTCGCTATTCTTCATGGTGGCGCGGGCATGAGGTGCGGAGATGGCTAAACGCCATCCGGCTTCATCGTGTGAGCTCGTCCAATTGGGGCGAGAGGGTCAGGTTCCCAACAAAGATGTCCTTTTCGCTGCGAAATATGACTCGAAGGTGATCGCCGACGCGCATCCCTTTGGGATCGCCAGCGATGTTCTTGAGGACGATTTTTTCTAAGTTTCCACTCTTTTGATCTAGGACGTGGAGGACAAGATTGGTTTGGTATTTCGGGGTCGTGAGGTCGTCAAGGATGCCGAACACAAGAAGAGCGCCCTGAACAGGGGCATTCCCGACATTGTTGGCCGCAATGCCAGTTGCGGCAGACTCGGTTGTAGTGATGCTGATGGGAACCCTCTCGGACTCGACTTTTTGAAGCGGCCCCTCTACCACCTTGATTGTCTGGGGATCACTCATGCGAATTGTCTGCACTGTTGCGCCACAGGCGGTCAATGCGGCAATGGTCGCGAGAATGGCGAGTCGCATAAAAAAATTCATAACTGAGAACGAGTGATTGCGATGGTGCGGTTGTGAATGAAAATTATGCAAGCGATGTCGCATTATTTATTTGTCTGAGTGAATTATTTCTCTAGTACAAATACGGGCGACTTGAAATACGCCCGTGCCGTATTGCCAACCTGCGCTCGGAGGTTATTGCCCCAGCCCCAAACACGGCCTGAGTCATCTAGTACCATGGAAAAATCATCCCCAGCACTCAGAGCGACGATCTCACGTCCTCCAAGGGCGGAAAGGTCGACACGTACAGGAAGTCGCCGATCAATGCGAGTGCCGTCGCCCAGCTGGTAAAAGTCATTTTGACCCCATGCCCAGAGTGTGCCTTTAGTGTCCAAGGCCAGGGAATGTTGTGCGCCAGCCGCCAAAGTGGTGATGCGCTCGGGAAGTTGAACCTGCTCTATGCTCTTGGAATCGCTGATTTTTCCGGTGCCCAGTTGGCCTACGTTATTCCAGCCCCAAGACCAAAGGCGGCCAGTGCTGTCCAGTGCAAGGCCGTGATACCTGCCAAATTCAATGTTGATGGCATGCGCATCGGCAAGGGCGGAGGTGTCGGCCAACCTCGGCAATAATTCATATTCCCCTCGGCCGCCTGTGCCATTGCCGATTTCACCATGCTCGTTATAGCCCCAGGTCCAGATGCGGCCTGCACTGTCCAGCAACGCTGCGGTGGCCCAGCCTTGTGCAATGTCCACAATGCTGGCAGTGCCCAGGGGGCCTGTTTTAACCAAGGCTGGCTTGAGTTTGTCGCCAACCCGGCCAATGGTAGCGGATTTTGTCCCGTCGCCAATCTGGCCCCATCCATTCCAACCCCATGCAAATAGTTCGCCCTTATCATTAAGGGCCATTCCATTGGCGCTGCGGGCGGCAATTCGCGTGACTCTGCCGGGCATGGCCGCTATTCTCTGAGGCGTATTGAACTCATAAGTCAACGAATCCACCCCAAGTTGACCGTGCTCATTGAGTCCCCATGACCATATCGATCCATTATTGTCTAGGGCCAGCGTGCTGGCTGAACCGGTCGCGAGTTCAGTCAATGGCATGCCAGAGATGGAAACAACGCTAGGAGGAGTGATGGAGTCGCTGAGGAGAAAACTACCAGTACCGCGTTGCCCGTGCTGATTGTTACCCCAACTGTGGATTTGTCCGGCCATTGCAATAAGGGCCGAGTGCTGATCGCCCGACGAAATGCGGCTGCCAGCGACCAGCCCTTTGATTTTTATGGGAAGGTTTGTGGGTGGTGTCGGCTGATTTTCGCTGGTATTGCCACCAGCGCCTCCATTGCCAGTACCTGTGTCACTCCCGCCACCACCGCAACCAGACAGGGCAAAAATCCACAGGGCAAGGGTCATTTTGAGCAATGGTTGTTGCATGTGCTTTCCTGAAAATTGATGCCTGTCAAAAAAACCGGAGGATGGCGGCATCATCAATAAAATGTCACGTAGTGTATCATTTGTAATTTCGAACGCGCCGCGGCTGCTGCCTAAGTCTTCGTGTCAGCACTTCGACTGAAGCGCCAAGGAAGATGCAGCCGTGAAGTCAGGTCTACCAAAGCTCTTCGGGGAACCAGCCGCCGCGCGAGGGCCGCCGACACACGCGCTCAAGGCATTAGTACGGTCGCGATAGTGATGCGCTGGAGCTCACTTCAAGGATTGAAGGACTAGTTTCCAGCTGCGCCAAAACGCCGGCTCCTGCGTATTGGCGAAGTTGATGCGCATTAGCGTGCAGGGCTGGCGCGTGGCGTGGAACAGCGCGCCGGGGGCGATCAGGTAGCCCTCGTCCAGCATGCGCTGGGCCAGCATGTCGGTGTCCACGCCGG
>JAFEES010000251.1 GCA_018240995.1 Pseudomonadota bacterium
GTCATCGCCTGCCCCTGCGCGCTGGGGCTGGCGACGCCGGCGGCCATCATGGCCGGCACGGGCGTGGCGGCCAGGCATGGCATCCTGATCAAGGACGCCGAGGCGCTGGAGGTGGCGCACCGCGTGCGCACCGTGGCCTTTGACAAGACCGGCACGCTGACCGTGGGCCGGCCGCGCCTGACGGCGTTTCACGTGGAACCAGGTTCCCAGGAGAAGGATGTACTGACGGCCGTGGCAGCGGTGCAGAGCGGCAGTGAGCACCCGCTGGCGCGCGCCGTGGTGGCCGCTGCGCAGGAGCGTGGTTTGCATGTCGCGCAGCCCGAGGGCGTGCGCGCCGTGCCCGGGCGCGGCACCGAGGGCGAGGTGGCCGGCCGCAGCTACCTGGTGGGCAGCCTGCGCTGGATGCAGGAGCTGGGCGTCGATCTGGGGCCATTGCGTGACGCCGCCGCCGCGCTGCAAGGGCAGGGCGCCACCGTGTCGGCCGTGGCCGAGCGCGTCACCGCAGGGCTGGCCGCCCGGGCCCTGCTGGCCTTTGGCGATGAGCCCAAGCCAGGCGCGCGCGCGGCGCTGGCCGCTCTCAAGGCCCAGGGCGTGCGCTGCGTGATGATCTCGGGCGACAACCGCGGTGCGGCAGAAAGCATGGCGCGCCGCCTGGGGCTGGATCCGACCGCCGGCGAGGTGCTGGCCGAGGTGCTGCCCGGCGACAAGGCGGCGGCCGTCACGAACTTGAAGGCAGACGGCCAGATTGTCGCCATGGTGGGCGACGGCGTGAACGATGCACCGGCCCTGGCGGCGGCCGACGTCGGCATGGCCATGGGCAACGGCACGGACGTGGCCATGCACGCCGCCGGCGTGACGCTGATGCGCGGCGACCCGGCGCTGGTGGCGGCGGCGCTGGATATCTCGCACCGCACCGTGGCCAAGATTCGGCAGAACCTGTTCTGGGCCTTTGCCTACAACGTGGCCGGCATTCCGCTGGCGGCCCTGGGCTACCTGAGCCCGGTGGTGGCCGGTGCGGCCATGGCGCTGAGCTCGGTGAGCGTGATGACGAATGCCTTGTTGCTCAAGCGCTGGTCGCCGGATAAGTAATCGCCACAAGTAATAATTTGTCAACTGACTGTTAATCTGGCCAATAATCTGCAGCAATTTGTTGCAGATAGGCGCCCCGGCACCGCACCCAGTGCCGCTTGAACGACAGGAAGACAGCAATGGATATGTACGCGCTCATGCGCTGGTTCTCGATTCGCATGCGCATGGTGGGCGCCATTGGCGTGGTGCTGCTGCTGCTGGCGCTGCTGGGTGGGGCGGGCATGCTGGGCATGTTCCGCATCCAGGGGGCCAGCCAGGACTTCGTTGCCCAGCCCCATGCCGCCGTGCGCCTGCTGGGCGAGCTGCGCGGCGAGATGGGCCAGATACGCCAGCTCGAGAAGGACATGATCATCCACTACGAAAAGGTGGATGCCGTGCGCGCCGCGCATGCCCAGTGGCTGGCGGCCCTGGGCCGGGCCAAGGACCTGGCGGCCGGCTTTGAAGGCTTGGGGCTGGCCGGGCCGCAAACCCTGGCCCAGGACATCGCCAGGCTGCTGGACGGCTACCGCGCGCAGTTTGCCCATGTGGCGCGCCAGCTGGAGGAGGGCGGTTACGACTCGGCCACCATTGCCAACCGCATGAGCACCAAGGCCGTGGCGCAGTTTGACGAGGCGGCGCAGAAGCTGCAGGCGCTGGACCAGGCCCTGGGCGCCGAGGCCGATGGCGCCATTGCGCGCCAGGCCGGCATTGCCGAGCAGACCCAGTGGCTGTTCGGTCTGGCGGTGCTGATCACCGTGATGGTGGTGGTGCCGTCGACGATGCTGAACATGGTCTCCATCTGCCGCCCGCTGGAGGCCGCGCGTGCCCTGGCGCAGGCCATCGCCAGCGGCGACCTGTCGCAGCGCATGGTGGTGGAGGGTCGCGACGAGGCCGCCGACCTGCAGCGCGCGCTGCTGGACATGCAGGCCGGCCTGGGCGCCATCGTGGCCCGGGTGCGCGAGGCCGAGGGCAGCATCGCGGTGGCCAGCCAGGAGATCGCCAGCGGCAATCAAGATCTGTCGGCACGCACCGAGCAGACCGCCGGCAACGCCCAGCAGGCCGTGGCCGCGCTGTCGCAGCTGACCACCACGGTGCAGCAGACGGCGTCGTCCTCGCAGGTGGCCAGCCAGCTGGTGGCATCGGCCTCGGGCCAGGCCACGCGCGGCGGCCAGGTGGTGCAGCAGGCCGTGGCCAGCATGCGCGACATTGCCGCGTCCAGCCAGAAGATCGGCGACATCATCGGCCTGATCGACTCCATCGCCTTCCAGACCAACATCCTGGCGCTGAACGCCGCCGTGGAGGCGGCGCGCGCCGGCGAGCAGGGCCGGGGCTTTGCCGTGGTCGCCGGCGAGGTGCGCAACCTGGCCCAGCGCAGCGCCCAGGCCGCCAGCGAGATCAAGGGCCTGATCCAGTCCAGCGAGCATGCCGTGGACGGCGGCGTGCGCCACGTGGAGGACGCCGGCGCCGCCATGCAGGAGATCGTGGGCAGCGTGCAGCGCGTGAGCGACATCATTGGCGAGATCAACTCCGCCGCGACGGAGCAGGCCAGTGGCATTGGCGAGGTGCATGACTCGGTGGCCGAGATCGACCGCATGACGCAGCAAAACGCCGCCCTGGTGGAAGAGTCAGCCGCCGCCGCCGATTCGCTGCGCGAGCAGGCGGCGCGCCTGTCGCAGCTGGTGCTGCAGTTCCGCCTGGGAGATGGCCCCGCGGCGCCGCAGCCCGGCATGGGCACGCGGCCGGCCACCCTGCCCGCGCAAACGGCGCGGCCGCGCCTGGGCATGGCCTGAAGCATTTGGCTGGCGCAGGCCAGCGCAGCAGACCCCTCTTTGCGCACCCCCCCGGGTGCGTT
Organism: Pseudomonadota bacterium; assembly: GCA_018240995.1. Taxonomy (GTDB): domain Bacteria; phylum Pseudomonadota; class Gammaproteobacteria; order Burkholderiales; family Burkholderiaceae_C; genus Alicycliphilus. Next base: position 2,921 of record JAFEES010000251.1, read on the forward strand.
TTTTTTACTATGCTATTAATAGCATGAGACGATTGATAGGTAGGCGCTGCAATAGATCTTTACCCAATTAGCGGCGTAGCTCGGACTCCTTCCCCCTCTGGGCATTGGTATCTACACATCTTTTGAGTAGCTCACAACGCGTGATTGACGCGGGTTTTGCCCCCTCTCCCCTTGCGGGAGAGGGTTGGGGAGAGGGGGCAGGCAAGGCGTTGCTCCCAAACCTCCCCCTCTCCCCCGGCCCCTCTCCCGCGAGGGGAGAGGGGGGAAGGGGAGGGGAGGAGGGCCCAGCGCAGGGAATACCCGTGCTCTCTGGGGCAAGGCGGGATGGGGGCTTGGCATGCGCGCCCAGATGCACTTTGGTGCTCACCAGGCTGGCCCCCACCCCAACCCTCCCCCAGAGGGGGAGGGAGCCAGAGGGGCGTTCTGAGACCTATTGCCAATCAGGGATTTTTATCGGCGAACAGCATCACGCCACCACCGTCGGCGTCGCGGGCGCGGGACTCGGGCGGCGCGGTTGGAACCAGGCCACGTACAGGGCGGGCAGCACCACCAGGGTCAGCAGCGTGGCCGTGAACAGGCCACCGATGACGACGATGGCCAGCGGGCGCTGGGTCTCGGCGCCGATCTCGTGCGATAGCGCCATGGGCAGCAGGCCCAGGGCCGCCAGCATGGCGGTCATGAGCACGGTGCGCAGGCGCTGCATGGAGCCCTGGCGCACAGCCTGAACCACGCTCATGCCGCCGGCCTGCAGCTGCTGGTAGCCCGACAGCATCACCACGCCATTGAGCACCGCCTGGCCCGACAGCGCGATGAAGCCTATGGCCGCCGACACCGACAGCGGAATGCCCAGCAGCCACAGCGCGATGAACCCGCCCACCAGGGCCAGGGGCACATTCACCAGGATCAGTGCCGCGGCCTTGAAGGACTTGAAGGCGTCCAGCAGCAGCACGAAGATCAAGAGCAGCGAGATCGGCACCACCACCGACAGGCGCTTCATGGCGCGCTCCTGGTTCTCGAACTCGCCCGACCAGTTGAGCTGGTAGGTGTCGGGGATCTTCACGTTCTGCGCCACGCGCGCCTTCATGTCGGCCACCACCGAGCCCATGTCGCGCCCGGCGATGAAGATGCCGATGGCGGTGGTGCGCCGCCCGGCCTCGCGCGCGATGTTCATGGCGCCCATGTCCTCGCGGATGTCGGCCACGGCCGATAGCGGCACGTAGCCGCCGCCGGGCGTGGCAATCGGCGTGCGCGGCAGGTTGGCGATGGTGCGCTCGTCGCGCGGCAGGCGCACGGCCACGGCGAACTTGCGCTCGCCCTCCCACAGGCTGGTGGCGGCCTTGCCGGCGAGGGCGGCCTCGATCACGTCCTGCACGTCGCCCACGTTCAGGCCGTAGCGCGCGGCGCGCTCGCGGTTGATCTCCAGCAGCAGCTGCGAGCGCGCCGCGCG
>JAFEES010000252.1 GCA_018240995.1 Pseudomonadota bacterium
CTGAGCTTGTCGAAGGGCTTCGACAAGCTCAGCCTGAACGGTAGTTGATACATCAGAGGCCGGATCAATAAGGCCGGCGTCACTCGCGGCGTTCGCGGCGCTCTTCGTTGTGCGCTGGGGCGTGCTGGGGCGCGCGGCGCATCTCGCTCTCGCGCGGCGGCGCGGGCCGCTGCATGCGCGGCTCGGGCGGGCGCTGCATCTCCATGTGCGGCTGCTGCATGCGGGGCTGCTCCATGCGCGCCTCGGGCATGCGTTGCGGCTCCATGCGGGGCTGTGGCTGCTCCATGCGGCGCTCGGGTGGGCGTTGATCCGGGCGCGGCTCCATGCGGGGCTGCGGCATGCGCTGCTCCATGGCTGGCCCGGGCGGTCGCGGGTTCAGGCCGGCTTCGGGCATGCGCGGTGCCATCGGCATGGCCTGCGGTGGGCGCTCCATGCGCGCTGCCTCGCCCTGGGGTGTGGCCGGCTCCATGGGGCGCGGCAGTCGTTGCGCGGGCTCCATCTGCGGTGGCGTGCGCATGGGCGCCGCCTCCATGCGCGGCTCGCGGCGCGGTGGCTGCACCCCGGCCGCGGCCGGGCCGGGGGGCACGAACTCGGGGCGCTGCGGGCGCTGCATGGCGGGAACCTCGGTAGCGCGCGGCGGCGCCAGGCGGATCGCCTGCGGCGCGGGCAGGGCCGGTGCGGCCTGGCCCGGGTGGGGCGCCAGCATCACACGTTCCTGCGAGCGCGGCAGCGGCGCTTCCCAATGCGTGCGCGGGACTTGCGCCGCGGCCAGGGCGGCGCGCGCCGGCACGTCGTTGCGGAAGGCGGCATGGTCGGCGGTGGCCGATGCCGGAGCCTCCAGCACCAGGTTGCGCACGTTGGTGACGCGGTTGTCGTTATTGATGACCGTGTTGTTCACCACGGTGTTGTTGATGGTCACATGCTCGTTGTTGTAGACGCGCATGCCGGGGCGGATGATGGCCGGCGCGCCGGTGACCACGGCCGGCGGCGTGCCTATGGGCGCGGGCACGATGAGCCCGCCCATGGAGCCCGGCGGCGGCGGCACGAACACGCCCTGCGGGCCCACGGCGGCGAAGCCCGTGGCGCCGCCTATGGCCACCGACAGTGACAGGCGCAGCCCCGGCGGCGGTGGCACGAAGGCCAGGTGCGGCGCGCACCAGAAGCCGTTCACGAACACCACGCCGCTGCCCCGGTGCTCGTAGTAGGGCTCGATCCAGGTGTAGCCCGGCCGCGGCGGGCGCGCCCAGTAGCCGGCCGACCAGACCCAGCGGCTCTGCCAGGCCCAGTAGCCGCCAACCCAGACCGCATCCACGAACGGCGCCGGCGGCGGCGCCTGCACCAGCAGCGGCGGGGGTGCCCAGGGCACGAGCAGCGGGTCGGGCTGCACCAGCGGCGGCTCGGCATAGACGCTGACCACGGGTGGCGGCTCGGTGACGACGGTGGCGGGTGTGGCGACGGGTGCGCCGACGGGCATGGGTTCGATGACCGTGCAGGCCGTGAGCGCCAGGCCGCCGCCCAGTGACATGCCAATGAAGAGGGCGCGCAGTGCGGGCGCCGGGCCGTGGGTGTGGGGGGTGGCTGGCATAGGCGAAATCCTTGGTTGGGGAGGGCGGTAACGCTACTTGCAATAACGCCCGCACCCGGCACTGCGTGCACAGGTTATGTCATACGACATCGCCCCGGCCCGGCGGTTCCTTGTCGCCGGTGATCATGGCGCGCACCAGGTTTTCGCGGTGCTGGCGGCCGGTCCACAGCATGCCCAGCACATGCAGCGCGGCCAGGCTCAGCAGCGCCCAGGCCAGGCCCCGGTGCAGCCCGGCCAGCCAGCCATAGCCCCAGAACCTGTCGGTGGTGTAGAGCCAGCCGGTGGCGCCCAGCAGGCCCAGGTTGGCCAGCAGGGCCAGCACCATCCAGCCGCCCAGCGGGTTGTGGCCCAGGTAGCGTGGCGCCCGGCCGCCGAACGCCGCGCGCGCATAGACCAGCGTGGCGCGTGGCGTGCGCACGAACTGCGCGAAGCGCGCGTAGCGGTTGCCGCAAAAACCCCAGGCCAGGCGCGCGGCCAGCAGGGCCAGCAGCAGGTAGCCGGTGATTTCGTGCAGCGCGCCGCTGTCGTGGCGGCTGTACCAGGCGACGGCCACGGCCGCCACCAGGCTCCAGTGCAGCAGGCGCACCGGCAAGTCCCATACGCGCAGGCGCATCAGTCCTCTACGCGTTCCAGGGTCTTGGGGTCGAAGAAGGCCTCGACGCGCTTGCCGTCGGGGGTCTTGGCGTAGACCTCATAGCAGGTGTCGGTCTTCTCCATGCGGCGTATGACCCAGCCCTCCTTGACGAGCTTTTGCTCCAGCTCGGTGTGCGGGCGCCATTCCGACTTTGGATGTGCGGGGCATTGCACCTTGCCGTGGGCGAAGGCGGTGCCGGCGCTGGCGGCAAGGGCGATGGCGGCGAAGTGGCGGGCGATGGGGTTCATGGGGGGCCTTGTTGGGTGGTTGAGCGTTGAGCGTTTGGCGTCAGGTGAGCGGTGATCCTTAGGGCCTTGCCCAGCGGCGCAGCAGGTTGTGATACACGCCGGTGAGCTGCACCAGGCGCATGTCATCCGGCGCCACCAGGGGTGTGAGCTGCTGGATGGACTGATCCAGGTCGAACAGCAGCGTGCGCTCGGCCTCGTCGGCGACCAGGCTTTCCATCCAGAAGAACGAGGCCACGCGCGCGCCGCTGGTGACTGGCGTGACGCGGTGCAGGCTGCTGGACGGGTACAGCACCATGTCGCCGGCGGCCAGCTTTACGCTTTGCACGCCGAACGGGCCTTCCACCTCCAGCTCGCCGCCCGCGTACTCCTCGGGCTCGGCCAGGAATAGCGTGGCCGACAGGTCGGTGCGCATCTGCTGGCTGCTGTCGGGCAGGTACATCAGGGCGCTATCGACATGCGCGCCATAGGTGCCGCCGTCGGCATAGCGGTTGAACTTCGGGGGGTAGATGGTGCGCGGCAGGGCGGCGCTGATGAACAGCGGTGTCGCCGCCAGCCGGCGCAAGATGACCTGACCCAGGCGCACGCTCAGCTCGCTGCCATCGGCGAGCTGCTGGTTGCGCTTCACGGCCTTGGCCAGCGTGCCGGCGGTGGCGGCGCCGTCATCCCAGTGGGCGGCGTCCAGTTCGGTGCGGAACTGGCGCACCTCGTCCTTGGTGAGTACCTGGTCTATGGAAATCAGCATGGTCTTGCGGGGGTGGTGGGCATGAGGCAGTCGGGGGTAATGTCGGCCAGCCGCGCGCAGCCGGCCTGGGCCATGCAGGCGTGCAGCTCCTCGGTCAACAGCTGCAGCATATGCGCCACGCCCAGGGCGCCGGCGACGGCCAGGGCGTAGACCTGCAGCCGGCCTATGAGCACGGCGTCGGCGCCCAGGGCCAGGGCCTTGAAGGCGTCGCTGCCGCTCCTCACGCCGCCGTCCAGCAGCACGGGGTAGTCGCTGCCCACGGCGGCGCGCACGGCGGGCAGGCAGGCCAGGGCGGCGGGCGCGCCGTCCAGGCTGCGTCCGCCATGGTTGGAGACGATGATGCCGGCCACGCCCGCGGCCTGCAGCGCGCGTGCGTCGTCGGCGTGCAGCACGCCCTTGACCCACACCGGCAGGCGGGTCTGCGCCAGCAGCCAGTGCAGATCGTCCCAGGTAGGGGCATGGCGCATGGCGCCCTGGAAGATGCGGCTGTCGCCCTCGGTCAGCGCGGGCGGCGTGGGCTGGGGGTAGGCGGCCAGGTTGGCGGGCTGGCAATCGGCGGGCATGACGAAGCCGGCCTGCAGCGCGCCGCGGCTGGCCAGCTGGATGCTGGCGTCCAGCGTCAGCACGATGGCGCGGTAGCCGGCGCTTTCTGCCCGGCGCAGAAGATCAAGGCTGTGCGCGCGCTCGGGTTGCAGGTAGAGCTGGAACCAGCGCGCAGGGCCGGCGGCGGCCGCTATTTCTTCCAATGTGTAAGACGACAGCGTGCTGGCCACCAGGCAGGCGCCCGTGGCCGCGGCGGCGCGGGCCGTGGCCAGTTCGGCGTCAGTGTGCGCCAGCCTTTGGTGCGCCACCGGCGCCAGCAGCAGGGGCTGGGGTAGCTCCAGGCCGGCGAGGGTGAGCCGCGTGTGGCCGGCGCGCACATCACGCAGCAGGCGCGCAAAAACGGCCCATTGGTCAAACGCCGCGCGGTTGGCCGCCACCGTCCGATCCCAGCCGCAGCCCCCGGCCACATAGGCCAGGCGGCCCGCATCCATGGCCTGGGGGGCCAGGCGCTCGTAGTCCATGGCGTTCCAGACGCCGGCGGGGATGGTCTTCATCGATTCACCCGGCAATTAAGAGTTGACGGCGGCGTACTTGACCTTCGGGTCATCGAA
>JAFEES010000253.1 GCA_018240995.1 Pseudomonadota bacterium
AGGGCCGGCCGGCCATGGCCGCCACGCCGCTGGCGCGCCTGCAGCATGTGCCGACCCTCAGCCGCGCGCCCTTTCCGCCGCGCGCGCCGCCGGCGGCGCCGCAGGCGTAGCCCCCCCATTCAAACCACACCAGCAAGCGCCGGGGCCAAACGGCCCAGGCGTTTGCCCCCTGAATTTTTTGCCTTCGAGAGATTTCTTATGCCAATTCAAACCCTAGCCACCCGCATCACCGTCGCCTGCGCCCTGCTGCTGGCCGGCGCGGCCCAAGCCCAGGTTCAGGTGCAGGACGCCTGGGTGCGCGCCACCGTGCCGCAGCAAAAGGCCACCGGCGCCTTCATGCGCCTGACGGCCGCGCAAGACACGCGCCTGGTGAGCGCCAGCAGCCCCGTGGCCGGCGTGACCGAGGTGCACGAGATGAAGCTGGTGGACAACGTGATGCAGATGCGCGCCGTGCCGACGCTGGATCTGCCCGCCGGCCAGGCCGTGGATCTGAAGCCGGGCGGCTACCACATCATGCTGCTGGACCTGAAGCAGCCCGTGGCCCAGGGCGCCAGCGTGCCGCTGACCCTGGTCTTCGAGGGCAAGGACGGCAAGCGCCAGACCCAGGAGCTGCAGGCCCCCGTGCGCGCCCTGGGCGCCGCCGCCCCGGCCGCGGGGCATGGCAAGCACGGCGGACACTGAAATTTTGTGAGTTTTATGGCTGCAGCGCTTAGCCAATAAGTGCCGGCAGCTATAACAAACGTAGTTTCCAGGACGCAGGCCGCACGCCTGCCGGCAGAGGCTTGACCCATAATCAAGCGCTTTTGCGTGCCGCCCACGGCGCACGCCCTCTGTCGCCAACCACCATGCACCCTGACGCCCAACATCTCTGGCGCGGCCCGCGCTGGGCCCTGGCCATCTTGCTGGCATTGCTGGGCATGGTGGGCCCGTTTTCCATAGACACCTACCTGCCCGCCTTCCCGGCCATCAGCCAGGCGCTTGCCGCCACGCCGGTGCAAATGCAGCAAACGCTGTCGGCCTACCTGTTCAGCTTTGCCTTCATGGCGCTGTTCCACGGCTCGCTGTCCGACAGCTTTGGCCGCCGGCCGGTGGTGCTGTGGGGGCTGGCGCTCTTCACGCTGGCCTCGGCCGGCTGCGCGCTGGCGCAGACCACGGGGCAGCTGGTGGCGTTTCGGGCGTTGCAGGGCCTGTCGGCGGGCGCGGGCATCGTGGTCTCGCGCGCGGTGATACGCGACCTGTTTCCACCCGCTCAGGCGCAGCAGGTGATGAGCCAGGTGACGATCTTCTTCGGCGTGGCGCCGGCGATCGCCCCCATCGTCGGCGGCTGGCTGTCGGTGCACCTGGGCTGGCACAGCGTGTTCTGGTTCCTGACCGGGGTGGGCGTGTTCCTGTGGCTGGCCAACTGGCGCCTGCTGCCCGAGTCGCTGCCGCCGCATGACCGCCAGCCCATGCACCTGGGCCACCTGATGCGCGGCTACTGGGAGCTGATCACCAGCCCGCGCTTCATGCTGCTGGCTCTGGCCAGCGGCGTGCCGTTCAACGGCATGTTCCTTTACGTGCTGTCGGCGCCGGCCTTCCTGGGCGACCTGCTGGGGCTGGGGCCGACGCAGTTCTTCTGGTTCTTCCTGACCACCATCTCCGGCATCATGGGCGGCGCCTGGATGAGCGGGCGCCTGGCGGGCCGCATTCCGCCAAAGCGCCAGATACGCCACGGCTTCGTCATCATGTTCGCCATGGGCCTGCTGAACCTGGGTGCCAACCTGCTGTTCCCGGCCCATGTGTCCTGGGCGCTGTGGCCGATCGGCATCTTCTCGTTTGGCTGGGCGCTGATGGTGCCGGTGGTCACGCTGCTGGTGCTGGATCTGTTCCCGGCGCGCCGGGGCATGGCGTCCTCGCTGCAGGCCTTCGTCGGCTCCACGGCCAACGGGCTGGTGGCCGGCGTGGTGGCGCCGCTGGTGATGCATTCCACGGTGCTGCTGGCCACGGCGTCACTGCTGATGATGTGCGTGGGCCTGGTGGCCTGGGTCTACCTGCACCACCGCTGGCCCGAGATCGGGCGCACGGCGACGCACGGTTGAAATCAAGCGTGGCGCCTGTCCAGCCCCATGGCAGCGTAGTAGCGCGCCTTCTCGGCATACATGGCCTGGTCGGCCTGGTGCACGGCGGCCTCCACCTGCTCGCCTGACGCGGCAATGGCCACGCCCATGGACAGGCTCAGCGCCTGGCCCGGGTAGAACTGGTTGTTCATCTCCTGCAGGCTGGCAATGCGTTCCACCATGGCCTGGGCCCCGCGCTCGTCGGTCAGCGGCATGAGCACGCAAAACTCGTCGCCGCCCGTGCGCGCGGCGCAGATGGCGCCATCCACGGCCTTGGCCAGTACCTCGCCGGCACGGCGCAGCATGCTGTCGCCCGCGGCATGGCCATGCTCGTCATTGGTGGCCTTCAGGCCGTTCAGGTCGATGGCGATCACCGCTACCGGCCAGGGGCCCTTGCGCGTGAGGCGGTTCAACTCCTCGGTGAAATAGGCGCGGTTGCGCAGGCCGGTGAGCATGTCGTGCTTGCCCAGGTATTCCAGGTAGGCCTCGGCCTTCTTGCGCGCCGTGATGTCCACCAGCGACAGCAGCACCATGCCCCAGTCGTGCTGGCGCTCCTCGAGCACGGCGAACTGCATGTGGATATGCACCGGCTCGCCGGCCAGGTTGTAGTTGACCACCTCGCGCTGCTGGTGCAGCTTGCCGTCCCACAGATCCTGCAGCTGCTCGGCAAAGGACTCCTGCATCTCGCCACGGAACACCTTGTCGATGCCGGCCAGCAACGCCTGCTTGCTCTCGGCGCCGAACATGGCTAGCGTGAGCTGGTTCACGTCGATGACGCGGATCTCGCGCATGCAGCGCGCGACGAATTCAGGGTGCACCTTGAGGAAGGTCTTGAAGTCGCCTATGCCCTGGGCGCGCACCTCGTCCAGCAGGCGCTTGACGGCGCTGAAGTCCTCCACCCACAGCGATACCGGCGAATGCGCGAACAGCATGCGCGCGTAGGCCTCGCTGCGCTCCAGGCGCAGGCGCGCCTGCACGCGCTCGGTGACGTCTTCCAGCGACAGCAGCACGCGGCCCCAGCTATCCTCGTAGCCGGGCAGGATGCGCCCGCGGATGCGTACGTCCAGGCGCCGGCCATCAAGGGCGTAGTTCACGGTCTGGTTGGCAAATTCGGGCACGCCGTCCCACAGCTGCGCGATCTCGGCAATGGCGCTGTCGAACATGTCGCCGCGAAACACCTGGTCCAGCGACGCCTCCAGCGTCGCCTGGTCGGGCGCGGCAAACAGCTGCAGCGTGCGCCGGTTCACGCGCAGCAGCTTGATGGCCGCGCCATAGGCCCGGATGGCCTCCGGGTTGGCGCGCAGGTACTGCGCCACGTCGCCCACGCCCTGCGCGCGCCACTGGGCAAACAGCGCACGCACGGCGCTGTAGTCCTCCAGCCAGAGCGAGACAGGGGCAAGCTCGAACATATGCTCGAAATCGGTAGCGGCGGACGGGATAGGCAGCATGCACAACTCCAGTGATCCATGAATTATCGGCAGCGCCCGGCCGGCCTTGATGCAAAAAAGCCAGCCGCGTTGCCGGGGCTGGCCTTGATGTGTGCCGTTCAGACGGCGCGAACTCGGTCAGCGACCGGTGCGCGCCGGGCGCTTGCGCGCATCATGCGGCGTGAAGGGCTTGCCGCCGCCATGGCCCTGGGGCTTGGCGAAGCCGCCCTTGGCAAACTCAGGCTTGCGGCCAAAGTCGCCACGCGGGGCGGCGCCGTCGCCGCGGCCATGGGCATGACGGGGGGTGTCGCCAAAGCGGGGCTGGTCGTGAAAACGGGGGGCATCGCCAAAGCGGGGCGCGTCACCAAAACCGCTCTTGCGGCCGTAACCGTCGCCGTCACGACGACCGCCAAAGCCGCCGCGATCGGCGCCACGCTCGCCGCGCGGGCCGCGGTCACCGAAGCCACCGCGATCGCCATGGCCACGGCCGGCGCCGCCAAAGCGCTGCTCACGCCCGCGCCCACCCTCGCGGCCGCCGCGGCCGCCGAAGTCGGGGCGGCCGCCCTGCGGGAAGCGCTGCGTGGGCTCCAGGCCTTCCACCACATCGGCCTTGAACTGCTGGCGGCTGTAGCCCTCGATGTCGAAGATCTTGCGGCGGTCGCGGAACTCGGCAAAGGTCACGGCCAGACCGTCGCGGCCGGCGCGGCCGGTGCGGCCGATGCGGTGCGTGTAGTCCTCGGCCTTCATCGGCAGGCCGAAGTTGAAGACATGGGTGATGGTGGGCACGTCGATGCCGCGCGCGGCCACGTCGGTGGCCACCAGGATCTGCACCTGGCC
>JAFEES010000254.1 GCA_018240995.1 Pseudomonadota bacterium
GCTGGCGGCGCGTGGCTTACGGCACGTCGCGGCGCGGCGAGCCGGTGAACAGCTGGCGCGGGCGGCCGATCTTGTACTCGGGGTCGGCCAGCATTTCGTTGAGCTGGGCGATCCAGCCCACGGTGCGGGCCAGGGCGAAGATGCCGGTGAACAGGCTCACCGGGATGCCGATGGCGCGCTGCACGATGCCGGAGTAGAAGTCCACGTTCGGGTAGAGCTTGCGCTGCACGAAGTAGTCGTCTTCCAGGGCGATCTTTTCCAGCTTCTTGGCCAGGGCGAACAGCGGGTCGTTTTCCAGGCCCAGCTCGGCCAGCACCTCGTTGCAGGTTTCCTGCATCAGCTTGGCGCGCGGGTCGTAGTTCTTGTAGACGCGGTGGCCAAAGCCCATCAGCTTCACGCCGCTGTTCTTGTCCTTGACCTGTTCCATGAACTCGCCCACCTTGGCGATGCCGCCATTGGCCTGGATATGTTCGAGCATGTTCAGGCAGGCCTCGTTGGCACCGCCGTGGGCCGGGCCCCACAGGCAGGCCACGCCGGCGGCAATGGCCGCGAACGGGTTGGTGCCCGAGCTGCCGCACAGGCGCACGGTGGAGGTGGAGGCATTTTGCTCGTGGTCGGCGTGCAGGATGAAGATGCGATCCATGGCCTTTTCCAGCACCGGATTGACCTTGTAGTCCTCGCAGGGCGTGCCGAACATCATGCGCAGGAAGTTGCCGGCGTAGGACAGCTCGTTGCGCGGGTACATGTAGGGCTGGCCGACGCCGTACTTGTAGGCCATGGCCACCAGCGTGGGCAGCTTGGAGATCAGGCGGATGGCCGAGATGTGGCGGTGCTCGGGGTTGTTGATGTCGGTGCTGTCGTGATAGAAGGCCGACAGCGCGCCGATCAGGCCGGTGAGCACGGCCATGGGGTGGGCGTCACGGCGAAAGCCACGCAGGAAGAACTGCATCTGCTCGTTCACCATGGTGTGCTTGAGCACCAGCTTGTGGAAGTCGTTGCGCTGGCCCTCGTTGGGCAGGTCGCCGTTGAGCAGCAGGTAGCAGGTATCGAGGTAGTCGCACTTTTGCGCCAGCTGCTCGATGGGGTAGCCGCGGTACAGCAGCTCGCCCTTGTCGCCGTCGATGTAGGTAATGGCCGACTGGCAGGACGCCGTGGACAGAAAGCCCGGGTCGTAGGTGAACATGTCCGTCTGGCCGTAGAGCTTGCGGATGTCGATCACGTCCGGGCCGATGCTGCCCTGGTACACGGGAAGTTCCACGCTCGGCTTGCCGTTGCTGAACGATAGCGTCGCTTTGTTGTCTGCCAGTTTCATTTCCAGTTTCCTCGGTTGATTACTAGGTGAGAGGGGCGGGCCGGGCTGCGTCAGGCGCGCTCGCGCAGCAGCTTCAGCAGGGCCCGTACTTCGTCGGTGGCGATCTCGGCCTCGGGTTCCTTGCGCGCGAGCAGCAGGTCCAGCAGATCGTTGTCCGACAGATTCATGAGCAGCGTCATGGCGTGCGCCTGGCGGGCCGTCAGGTGCGCGCCGTGGCGCTCAAAAAAACGCTCGATGAACAGGTCGTTCTCCACCAGCCCGCGCCGGCTGCGCCAGCGCAGGATGGCCACATCGCGTTCGTCGAGCAGGGCGTCGTCGGCCATCGCTGCTTAGATGGCGCGGCGCACCATCAGCTCCTTGATCTTGCTGATGGCGGCGGCGGGCTTGAGGCCCTTGGGGCACACGTCCACGCAGTTCATGATGGTGTGGCAGCGGAAGAGGCGGTAGGGGTCTTCGAGGTTATCCAGGCGCTCACCCGTGGCCTGGTCGCGGCTGTCGGCGATGAAGCGGTAGGCCTGCAGCAGGCCGGCGGGGCCGACGAACTTGTCCGGGTTCCACCAGAAGCTGGGGCAGCTGGTGGAGCAGCTGGCGCACAGGATGCACTCGTACAGGCCATCGAGTTCCTCGCGCTCCTCGGGCGACTGCAGGCGCTCCTTGGACGGCGAGGTGGGCGTATCGTTTTGCAGGTAGGGCTTGATCGAGTGGTACTGGTTGAAGAACTGCGTCATGTCCACGATCAGGTCGCGGATCACCGGCAGGCCGGGCAGGGGCTTTAGGACGATGTCGCCCGAGAGCGTCTTCATGTTGGTGAGGCAGGCCAGGCCGTTCTTGCCGTTGATGTTCATGGCGTCCGAGCCGCACACGCCCTCGCGGCAGGAGCGGCGAAACGACAGCGACGGGTCTTGCGCCTTGAGCTTGAGCAGGGCGTCCAGCAGCATGCGCTCATGGCCGTCGAGCTCGATGCTGACGGTCTGCATGTAGGGCTTGGCATCCTTGTCCGGGTCGTAGCGGTAGATCTTGAAAGTGCGTTGCATGGTGTGTGTCTTTCTTGTGGCGGTGGCGCGATCAGAACGTACGAACCTTAGGCGGAATGCTGTCCACCGTCAGAGGCTTCATGGTCACGGGCTTGTAGCTCAGGCTGTTGGTCTGGCTGTGCCACAGCGTGTGCTTGAGCCAGTTGGCGTCGTCGCGGCCCAGCGGCGCCGTGGGGTGGTCGGCCGGGTGCTCGTAGTCGTCCACGGTGTGCGCGCCGCGGCATTCCTTGCGTGCGGCGGCCGAGACCATGGTGGCCTGCGCCACCTCGATCAGGTTGTCCACCTCCAGGGCTTCCATGCGCGCGGTGTTCCAGACCTTGGACTTGTCCTTCAGCGTCACGCTGCCCACGCGCTCGCGCAGGGCGTTGATCTTCACCACGCCTTCGTCCATGCCCTTTTGCGTGCGGAACACGCCGGCGTGCGACTGCATGGTCTGGCGGATTTCATTGGCCAGGTCTTGCGCGTAGACGCCGTCCTTGGAGTCCTCCAGCTGGTTCAGGCGCGCCAGGGTGCGCTCGCTGCCGTCGGCCGGCACATCCTTGTGGTCGCCAAAGCCGCCGACATACTGCACGATGTGCTTGCCTGCGGACTTGCCGAACACCAGCAGATCCAGCAGCGAATTCGTGCCCAGGCGGTTGGCGCCATGCACCGACACCGCCGCGCATTCGCCCACGGCGTACAGGCCGCCCACGATGTTGTTCTTCTCGCCGTCCCAGACCACGACCTGGCCGTGGATGTTGGTCGGGATGCCGCCCATCTGGTAGTGGATGGTGGGCACCACGGGGATAGGCTCCTTGGTGATGTCCACGTTGGCGAAGTTGTGGCCGATTTCTTCCACCGAGGGCAGGCGTTTGCGGATGGTGTCCGCGCCCAGGTGGTCGAGCTTCATCAGGATGTAGTCCTTGTTCGGGCCGCAGCCACGGCCTTCCTTGATCTCCTGGTCCATGGAGCGCGAGACGAAGTCGCGCGGCGCCAGATCCTTCAGGGTGGGCGCGTAGCGCTCCATGAAGCGTTCGCCGTTGCTATTCAAAAGAATAGCGCCCTCGCCACGGCAGCCCTCGGTCAGCAGCACGCCCGCACCGGCCACGCCGGTGGGGTGGAACTGCCAGAACTCCAGATCCTGCAGCGGAATGCCGGCGCGCGCCGCCATCCCCAGGCCGTCGCCGGTGTTGATGAAGGCGTTGGTGGAGGCGGCGAAGATGCGGCCCGCGCCGCCCGTGGCCAGCAGCACGGCCTTGGCGTGCAGCTCGTACAGGTCGCCGGTTTCCAGTTCCAGGGCGGTTACACCGACCACGTCGCCGGCGCTGTTGCGGATCAGATCCAGCGCCATCCACTCGACGAAGAAGTTGGTCTTGGACTCGACGTTCTTCTGGTACAGCGTGTGCAGCATGGCGTGGCCGGTGCGGTCGGCCGCGGCGCAGGCGCGCTGCACCGGCTTTTCGCCGTAGTTGGCGGTGTGGCCGCCGAACGGGCGCTGGTAGATGGTGCCGTCGGCATTGCGGTCGAACGGCATGCCAAAGTGTTCCAGCTCGATGACCACGTTGGGCGCCTCGCGGCACATGAACTCCACCGCGTCCTGGTCGGAGAGCCAGTCGCCGCCCTTGATGGTGTCGTAGAAGTGGTAGTGCCAGTTGTCCTCGCTCATGTTGCCCAGCGACGCGGACACGCCGCCCTGCGCGGCTACGGTGTGCGAGCGCGTGGGGAAGACCTTGGTCAGGCAGGCCACGGACAGGCCGGCGCGCGACAGTTCCAGCGAGGCACGCATGCCCGAGCCACCGGCGCCGACGATGACCACATCGAACTTGCGCACGGCGATATCTTTTTTGGTGTAACTCATGGTTGTGCTGTAGGGGTGCTAATGGGTTCTGAAAGAAAGGGTGGGCAAGGTGTGCAATGGGCTCACAGGCGCCACAGCACCTGCACCGCCCAACCACCACAGCTGACCAGCCAGATAGCGCTGAGAGCCTGGATCACCAGGCGCAGTCCGGCGGGCT
>JAFEES010000255.1 GCA_018240995.1 Pseudomonadota bacterium
TGTTGCTAATCAAGAAGTTTTGATGATGTGCGTTCTCGACACCAACGTGGTCTCCGAACTGCGCAAGGTGCGGCTTGGCGAGGCCGACCCGAACGTCGCGGCATGGTCCGGGCGTGTCGATGCCGCCGACCTGTTTGTGTCGGCCATCACGATCATGGAGCTTGAGCTTGGCGTCCTGTCCATGGAGCGCAGGGATGCTGACCAGGGTGCCCTGCTGCGCGCGTGGCTGGAGCAACAGGTTTTGCCGGAGTTCTCCGCGCGCACGCTGCCGGTCGATACCGCCGTGGCACAGCGTTGCGCCCGGCTGCACATTCCCGACAAGCGCGGCGAACGTGACGCGCTGATCGCAGCCACGGCGCTGGTGCATGGCATGGCGGTGGTCACTCGCAACGTGGCCGGTTTTGAGCCTACTGGCGTGAGCATCCTCAACCCATGGCAAGCGCATGGCGCGCAGGCGGCAGCTAAACTGACCCGATAGCCACCCCTGGGGATCCATGATGCCCGTCCGCGTTTTTATCGCCTTGGCCATCGCTGCGTCGGCCGCAGCTGCCGGCGCCGAGCCCATGGGCGCGTGCTCGCTGCTGGCCCCTGACGATCTGGCCGAGCTTGGCGTCCCGGCGGACGCCGTTCCAACGCTGGAGACGCAGCAGGGCGGCGTGCAGTACTGCAAATACCATGCGCCCGGCGCTTCTGCCGGCGAGGCGGTTGCAACGGTCATTCTGTCGACCTGGGTTCCTGATCGGGTGCTTCAGGTGCGCGCAATGCTCAGTCACTCTCGCAACGAAAGCACGCCGGCGCAGCGCGAGGCGCGCGGTGAGTTTTTGGCGGACGGTGCGACGTGCAAGGTGGTGACGGTGTCTCAGGTCGAGACCAGCCAGTGCCTTGGAACGACAGAGCAATCGGTGGTGGGCCTGAGCCTGACACGGCGCAATGTGGACAACAAGGTTGCGCCCCCGGCGCTGCAGTTGCGGGTCATTTCCAGGCTCTTGTCCAGGGTTGGCGAGCGAGGTGGGTAGCCCCCCAGCGGGCACCTGGTTCGCCGCTTTTGCCGGCTTGCAAACCCCTCGCAGAAGTCGTAAAAGACATCGTCAGGCACCGGCTCGGCTCGGGCCGTGCGGCGCCTGTCAAGATGGCCGGGCAGCCTGTACGCCTTGAGCATCGGGTGACGAACATCTACAAGCGCGAGGCCGGGGGCTGGAGGCTCGTCCACCACCACACCGACCTTTCTGCGGGAATGCTTGATGTCTTGCGCCGGCTGCAGCCACCGCCGGCATAGTCCGGGTGCAGGCCCGGCAGGGCGATGCCCGCCCCCTTCCGTGGCATTGGTAGCTACACATTTTTTAGTAGCACAGAAGGCTTGTTTGGCGCTGGCTTCAACTCCCTCTCCCCTCGTGGGAGAGGGTTGGGGAGAGGGGGGTGGTGCAAGCCTATGCCGCCACCCCGGGGCGGGTGGGTAGCCGCATGGTTTGCCATCTGTAAACGCTAACCATTCATGCAAGCCGAGTGCTAGACTGGATTTCGTACCCAACAACGACCATGGGTGAGCGCCATGCAATGGCCCGCAATGGAGCAGCTTTCGGCGATGGTGTCCCTGCCGGATGGATTCCGTCTTGAGCTCCTCAACCGTTCCGACATTCCCGCGCTCATCGAGGCGATAGGGCGCTGGCATCCCGACATCGCCGTCGGTGGTGGCAGCTGCTACCTTCGGCAAAGCTTCTACGACGAGTGCGTTTCCCTGGCGGGTGAGGCGCAGAAGAACATCCTCGTCGCGCTGTTCCGGCACGGCGATGAAATGGTCGGCATGTGGTCCTGGGAGCAGGAGCCCGACGCGCTAATGCTGTATGCCCGGCTGATCATCATTGCGCCGCAGTACCGCAGCGCCAAGCTGGCCTCGACGGTGATCCCCATCGCGGAGCTCGCGGGCCGGGCGATGGGTGCGGAGTTCTTCTTCGCGCTGGCCACCCTGAAGATCCCCCACATGCAGCACGCGCTCGAAGCCGCGGGCTGGCAGCTCATAGGCTTCACGTCGGGCTACGACCGCGAGCAGGTGGCGCCCGGCGTGATCAAGCGCGTATTCGAGGGCGTCTATTGCAAGGTGCTGGCGCCCGGCGAAGAGCTGATGCGCCCCGACCCACGCAACCTCACGCCGCGCGCGCAGGCCTTGTTCGACATCCTGTTCCCCGGCGTGGCGGCCGCGCCGCTGCCGGCTGCGGAGGGCGCATCATGAACTGGCCCCAACCCGACGCGCTGGCGGCACTCGTCCCCCTGCCGGCCGGCTATCGTTTCGAGCAGCCGCGGCGCACGGACGTGGCGCCGCTTATCGCCGCCCTGCGTGCCTGGCACCCGGGCATCACCGTGGGCGTGGCCAGTTGCTACCTGCGCGAGGACTTCTACCACGAGCGCGTGTGCCTGGACGGCGCGGCCGACAAGGACGTGTGGGTCGCGCGCATCATGTTCGGTGATGAACTGGTGGGCGTTTGGTCGTTCGAGCGCGAGATCGACTCCCTGGCGATCTACGGGCGGCTGCTCGTCGTGGCGCCGGCCCATCGCGGTGTCGGGCTGTCGGGCCACGCCCTGGCCGGTGCCGAGCACCTTGGCCGTGCCATGGGCGCGGCCTTCATCTACGCCCTGGCCACGTTGCAGCACACCTATGTGCAGCGCGCCTTCGAGCACGCCGGATACCGCCTGCTGGGGATCTTCCCCGGCTACAACCGCGAACAAGTGGCGCCCGGCGTGGTCAGGCGCGTGTACGAGTCCGTCTACGCCAAGCTGCTGGTGCCCGAGGACGAGGTGCATTGGCCCGAAGCCAGGAACCTGTCGCCCACGGCGAAGACGCTGTATGAGCTGCTGTTTTCAGATCTCTCGCCGCCCACGCGGTGACAGTCCGACGGTGCCGTTGCACCCTTTTCGAGGAGATGAAAATGACCGACCAAATCCGCTCCGCCGATCTGCTGGTCAAGACCGCTCTGGCCGACCCCAACATCATCAACGCGCTGAAGCTGCAGCCCGAAGAAACGCTCAAGGGCCTGGCAAAAGGCGCCACCGACAGCCTGCCCCGAACGGCCCTGGCAGAGCCCGACACCAAGACCAACAACGCGATCTGGCTGATCGTGGTCATCGCCTTTGCGCTGGTGATGCTGGGCTCGGCCTACGTCCTGGGCATGGGCGTGAACACCAAGCTCGAAGCGGGCGCCGCCTACGTGACCAAGGGCGAGACCATGCTCACCGTGTTCACCACCGTGGTGGCATTCCTGGCGGGCTTGCTCTCGCCCAGCCCGGTCAAGCGTTGAGCTGCCGTCTTGCGCAACATCGCCATCGCCCCCGCCCAAGCTGCGCGGACTGCCCGGGGCGCGACCCAAGTCGAAAGGGGTAACCCATGCCAGTTCAGATCACCGACCAGAACCTTGCGCTGCTGGCGCCGAATGCACGTTCCAGCTACCGCGATGCGTTTGCCAACGCGCAGCCGGTGCTGGATCTGTTCGGCATTTCACAGTCGCCCCTGCGCATGGCGCATTTCATGGCGCAAATGCTGCACGAATGCGGCGGGCTCACCATTCAGTTTGAAAACCTGAACTACAGCGCCGACCGCCTGCCCAAGGTGTGGCCCAGCAGGTTCCAGCCCAAGGGGCCGCTAGACCCCAACGCCTATGCGCACAACCCGCAAAAACTGGCCAACGAGGTGTATGGCATGCGCATGGGCAACACCGCGCCCAATGACGGCTACACCTACCGCGGGCGCGGCCTGCTGCAGCTGACCGGCAAGGACAGCTACAAGGAGGCCACCGACATACTGCGCGGCAGCTTCCCCAACGCGCCGGACTTCGTGCAGGCGCCCGACCAGGTGATAAGCGCCGACTGGTGCGTGAAGGTGGCTGCGGCCGAGTGGCAGCAAAAGGGCTGCAACGAGAAGGCCGATGCCGACTCCATCACCCAGGTGACCAGGGCCATCAACGGCGGGTTGATAGGGCTGGCGGAGCGCACGGAGTGGCTCAAGCGCACCAAGGCGGTGTGGCCGGGATGATGGGGGAATTTCTCTAAAAGTAGAGCACGTTGCGCTTGCGTGGCGCCGGCTTCAACCCCTTCCCCGTCTGGGGCAAGGCTGGAATGGGGGCTGGGAGCGCCGGCATCTTGCCGGCATGGGGGTATGGGCGTTGCCGGCCCCACCCCTGCCCTCCCCCGGAAGGGGAGGGAGTAATACCGAAGCGTTGTGCCGTGAATGTGCCCTGGGGCTGGCACACACCCATTTTTGATAGCACGTAGCGCTGATTTTGCAGTGCCTTTCACTCCCTCGCCCCCTTGGGGGAGAGGGTG
>JAFEES010000256.1 GCA_018240995.1 Pseudomonadota bacterium
ACGCTGCAGCCGGGCGACCATTTGCTGATGACGGATTCGGTCTACGACCCGACACGCGCGTTCTGCGACGTGACGCTCAAGCGCCTGGGCGTGGAGACCACCTACTACGACCCGACGCTGGGCGCCGGCATCCGCGACCTGATGCGGCCCCATACCAAGGTGGTCTTCGTCGAGTCGCCCGGCTCGCTGACCTTCGAGGTGCAGGACATACCGGCCATCAGCCAGGTGGCCCATGCCTATGGCGCGCTGGTGGTGCTGGACAACACCTGGGGCACGCCGATCCACTTTGCCTCGTTCAGGCATGGGGTGGATGTGTCGGTGCATGCCGCCACCAAGTACATCGTCGGCCACTCGGACGTGCTGATGGGCGCCATCCTGACCACCGAGGCGCTGTATCCGCGCCTGCGCGGCTTTTACCGCCAGCTGGGCCTGGCGGTAAGCCCCGACGATGCCTACCTGGCGCTGCGCGGCCTGCGCACGCTGTCCGTGCGGCTGGAGCGCCACCAGCGCAACGCCCTGCAGCTGGCGCGCTGGCTGGCGGCCCGGCCCGAGGTGGCGCAGGTGCTGTACCCGGCCCTGCCCGAAGCGCCCGGCCATGACATCTGGCGGCGCGACTTCAGCGGCGCCTGCGGCCTGTTCGCGGTGCAGCTGCGGCCGGTGGCGGAGTCGGCGGTGACGGCCATGCTCGACGGCATGCGCCTGTTCGGCATGGGCTACAGCTGGGGCGGTTTTGAAAGCCTGATCCTGCTGACCCACCCGGAGCGCGACCGCACCGCCACGGCGTGGCAGGGACGCGGCCCGCTGCTCCGGCTGCATGTGGGCCTGGAAAACCCCGAAGATCTGATCGCCGATCTGCAGGCCGGATTCGACCGGATGCACGCCGCGCATGCGGTAAGCTGACCCCCCGTGCGATGGGGGGTGCAGCGGCACCTGTTCCACGCCGTTTTTTTGTTGCGATAACCAACCACACCTTGAGACCAGGAGACAAAGCATGCAAAAACATTTCACCCTGAAGCACGCCGGCGCATTCGCCGTGGCCGCCCTGATGGCGGCAGCAAGCCTGCCGGCCGCGGCCGACCAGCTGGCCGACATCAAGGCCAAGGGCGAGCTGGTGTGCGGCGTGCTCGGCACCGACCAGCCCTTCAGCTTCATCCAAGACCCCGCCAGCCGCGAGATCGTCGGCTACGACGTGGATGTCTGCAACGCCGTGGCCAAGGATCTGGGCGTCAAGCCGGTTCTGCGCCAGCTGGCCGTGGCCGCGCGCATCGCCGAGCTGCAGCAGGGCCGCGTGGATCTGCTGGCGGCATCGCTGACGCACAACCACGAGCGCGAGGCGCAGATCGACTTCTCGCTCTCCACCTTCGTCACCGGCCAGAAGGTGATGGTCAAGAAGAGCAGCGGCATCACCAGCGTCGCGCAACTGGCCGACAAGAAGGTGCTGACCGTGAAGGGCTCCACCATGGAGGCCAACACCAAGAAGGCCCTGCCCACGGCACAGATCGTGTCCTTCGACAACTCGCCACAGGCCTTCCTGGCGCTGCAGCAGGGCAAGGGCGTGGGTTATGTGAATGACGAGACCTCGTTGGTGAACAACTACTCCAAGCTGGGCAGCGCCGCCAAGGACTACGTCATCTTGCCCGAGAGCATTTCGGTGGAGCATCTGGCGCTGGGCATCAAGAAGGGCGAGCCGGCCTTTCGCGAGCAGGTGAACAAGACGTTGCGCGCCCTGGAGTCGTCGGGCCAGGCCGAGAAGCTGTTCATGAAATGGTTCGGCCCGGGCACCGACATGGGCTTTGCCACCCGCACCTTCAAGATCGAGACCGACAAGATCGACTGACCGCGCCGAAGCGCCCGGCGCAGGCCGGGCGTGGTGGCATGCCATGACCGGCTTCAAACTCTCCCTGCTGCTGACGGGCCAGTACCACGACTGGCTGGTCAACGGTTTTCTGCTGTCCATCCAGCTCGCGCTGATCACCCTGGTCTTCGCGCTGCCGCTGGCCATGCTGATCGCCGTGATGCGCATCGCGCCCATCGCCGCGCTGCGCGGCGCGGCGATGGCTTTCGTCGAAGCCGTGCGCAACGTGCCGTTGCTGGCGCATATGCTGTTTTGGTACTTTGGCGCGCCCGAGCTGCTGCCCGATGCCGCCAAGGCCTGGCTCTACGAGGGCAATGTGGAGGCCACCAGCGCCGTGATCGCGCTGGTGCTGTACACGGCAGCCTATATGTCGGAAGACCTGCGCAGCGGCCTGCGCTCCATTCCCAAGGAGCAGATGGAGGCCAGCCGCGCCCTGGGCTTCGGCTTTCTGGCATCCATGCGCCTGGTGATACTGTCGCAGGCGCTGCGCATCACGGTGCCGCCGCTGATCAGCCAGACGCTGAACCTGTGGAAGAACACCAGCATCGCCATGGTGATCGGCGTGGCCGAGCTGATGTACCAGGCCCAGCAGGTGGAAAGCGCCACCTTCCGCTGGCATGAGGCCTTTACCTTCGCCACGGTGGGCTACCTGGGCATCTCGCTGTTGATCACGCTGCTGTCGAGCTGGTACCAGCACGCCTACCCGGTCAGGAGATAACGGCATGCTTGAAATCCTGCAAACCTATGGCGTGTTCTTCCTGATCGGCCAGTACCCCAAGGGCCCGCTGGGCGGGCTGGCCCTGACGCTGCTGCTAGCGGCATCGGCCCTGGTGCTGGCCCTGCCGGTGGGCCTGCTGCTGGCGCTGTGCCGCGTGAGCCCGTTTCGCCTGCTGCGCTGGCCGGTCACGGCGCTGGTGTACGTGGTGCGCGGCACGCCGCTGCTGATGGTGATCTTCTGGGCCTACTTCCTGCTGCCCTCGCTCACCGGCCACAAGACCGACCAGTTCAACACCATGCTGGTGGCGCTGGTGATCTTCGACGGCGCCTACCTGGCCGAGATCATCCGCTCCGGCATCCAGGGCCTGCCCGGCGGGCAGATGGAGAGCGCGCGCTCGCTGGGCTTTTCCTACCTGCAGGCGATGGCGCTGGTGGTGCTGCCGCAGGCGCTGCGCAACATGCTGCCGTCGCTGGTGAACCAGTTCGTCTCCACCATCAAGGAAACCTCGCTGGGCTACATCGTCAGCCTGCCGGAGATTTCCTTCGTGGCCGGGCAGATCGGCACGCGTTTGATGACCAAGTCGGCCGAGGTGTACCTGCTGCTGGGCCTGACCTATTTCGTGCTGTGCTTTGCCTTGTCGCGCGGCGCCTTCTGGCTGGAGCGCCGGCTTGCCGCCGGCAACGTGGGGAGTATGTAGAACCATGATCACCCTGGAAAACGTGAACAAGTGGTATGGCGACTACCACGCCCTTGCCGATGTCAGCATGCATGTGGCCAAGGGCGAGGTGGTGGTCGTGTGCGGGCCGTCGGGCTCGGGCAAGTCCACCATGATCCGCACCATCAACCGGTTGGAGCCGATACGCAGCGGGCGCATTCTGGTGGACGGGCAGGACATCTATGCGCCCGACGTGTCGGTGGATGCGCTCAGGAGCCGCATCGGCTTCGTGTTCCAGCAGTTCAACCTGTTCCCGCACCTGTCGGTGCTGCAAAACTGCACCCTGGCGCCGACGCGCCTGCTCAAGCAGAGCAAGGGGCAGGCGCGCGAGCGCGCGCTGGCGCTGCTCGACCGCGTGGGCCTGGCGCACAAGGCCGAGGCCTATCCCGCGCAACTCTCCGGCGGCCAGCAGCAGCGCGTGGCCATCGCCCGCGCCCTGGCCATGAACCCGCCGGTGATGCTGTTCGACGAGCCGACCTCGGCGCTCGACCCCGAGATGGTGGGCGAGGTGCTGCAGGCCATGAAGGGGCTGGCGCGCGACGGCATGACCATGGTCTGCGTGACCCACGAAATGGGCTTCGCGCGCGAAGTGGGGGACTGGGTGGTGTTCATGGATCAGGGCAAGATTCTGGAGCGCGCCAAGCCCGAGGCCTTCTTCCACCGGCCCGAGCATCCGCGCGCCCAGCGCTTCCTGTCCGACATTCGCGCGCCCGGCACGGTGGCCGTATGACGCAGCCTGGCATGCCGATCGACAAGCAGCCGCGCGTGCGCCTGGGCCACGCGCCCACGCCGCTGGAGCCCATGGCGCGCCTGAGCGCGTGGCTGGGCGGCCCAAGCCTGTACGTCAAGCGTGACGACTGCACGGGGCTGGCCACCGGCGGCAACAAGGCGCGCAAGCTCGAATTCCTGCTCGGCGACGCCCTGGCCCAGGGCGCGACCGTGGTCGTCACCGTGGGCGCGCTGCAGTCCAACCATGTGCGCCAGACCGCCGCCGCCGCCGCCAAGCTGGGCCTGGCCTG
>JAFEES010000257.1 GCA_018240995.1 Pseudomonadota bacterium
AACGCACATGGGGGACAATTCAGAAATTTCAATACTTAATTGCCGGGTCTATAGGCACTGCAGTCCTGCTGCATGCCCACGGGCCGGGGCAGACCAAAAACAAAGGGGGCGGTGCCCAGGCATGCCCCCTTGTTCGTTGCACCGCACCGCCGCAGGGCGGTGCCGGCCGCTCAGGCCATCATGCGCTGCGGCGACGGCGGCTGATGAAGCCTGCGCCTGCCAGTGCCAGGCCGATCAGGGCCAGCGATCCGGGTTCGGGCACCTGCAGCTTTGTCGAAGAAATGGTCAGGCCAAAGGGCAGTTGGGTGGACTTGCCTTCTTCCGTGGTGAAGCCAATGCAGCCAGCGCCAACGCCGGCGGCGGTGCATGCGGAAGTGGGCAACACGCTCAACACGCTGCCGTTGGTCGGGAAGGCGTTCACGTAGTAGAGCTGGCCGTCATAGTTAATTACCTCGTTGAGCAGACCGCTGACTTGCACGAAGATGTCGTTGCAGGGGTTGTTTGCCGGGCTGGGGGCAGCGCATGGCGCCTGATTTGGCGTCTCGACAAACTTGATGTCATAGTTGATAACGCTTGCAGGCAAGGCAGCGCCGCTGGGGTTGTGTGCTTGCAAAGTCAGGCTAACCGACAGTGTTGCGTTCGTCAGGCTGGTTCCGGTGATTGGCTTGTTGTTATGGGTCAGCGTCACGCTTTGAGCGACGTAGCCGGCGGGCGGCAAGCCAGCGCCATACCATGTCGGAAGAATGATCGGTGCCGGAGGATTGGTGATCACCAGGGAGCTTTGACCTTCGCCGGTCGAAGTGCCCCACTCCAATGTGTGGCCGCCATTCGTCAAGGTCACCCCAGACGGAGCGTAAGCAGTCCAGGTGCCGGTGGTTGTGACGTTCCAGTCTGTGACCGGCGTGGCGTGACTCAGTGCGCTGAGGGCCAGGGCGCCTGCAGCGATCAGGACTTTACCCAAGTGCTTCATGATGACTCTCCTGTGAAACGGATGGCGTATGAGGCTGTCTGGTTGCTGGCATTCGCCAGTTGCTGACGCTTCAAACCGCCTCGTTATTCATGAAGCACGAATCAGGCCAAAAAATCGTATTACGGCTAAGTTATTGAAGGTATTGGAGTTTTTCTAATGGGCGCCGGTTGGCGGCGTGCGCTGTGTAAAATGAACCGACACTTAACGGAGGTGTGGGGCCACGTAGTCAAACTTGCGCTCGTAGTCCAACGCCGGGCGCCACGGAAACTCCTCCAGCCCCAGCACGCACATCTCCATGCCGCCAAGCCCATGCCGGGCGCACAGCTGCAGTAGCCCCTGTTGCAGTGCCGGGCTGGGCAACTGTGCGTGATTGGCCTGCAGGGTTAGGCGTGTTTGCCCATTGCCCGCATGCTCCAGGCGAAAGGCGCCGCTGAGCTGGTCGGCGATGGTGTGATCAAGGTAGATCAGCTCCTTGATGCTTTCCACCGAGGGCATGCCGGCGGGGCGATCCTTGATGCGGCCCTGCACCAGCACCAGCGGCAGCCAGGGTGGCTGCACGCCTGCCAGGGTTGCTGCCTGCTGCGCATGGTGCAGGGGGACTAGCCGGGCCATGTCGCCCGTGGCATAGCGGGGCAGGGGAATCACCGAACCGCTGCCCAGCATGGTGATGCACAGCTCGCCAAAGCCATTCGCATCGGGGTTCAGCACCTCCAGGTGGCTGCGCAGCGGGTTGTAGCAGAACACCGAGGGCATGGCGTCCAAGGCGGTGGTTGCACACAGCAGTTGCGCAACTTCAGCGTTGCTGCGCATGGCGCGGCGCATGCGTATCGTCTCGCGGGTTTCGAACAGCAGGTTCAGGCCCAGTTCGCCCACGCCAAAGGAGCTGCCCACCACGCGGTGTGGGTCGTTGTCGATGTCTATGCCCATGCGCGCGGCGATGTAGTCGCGCTGGGCCTCCACCAGCACCTCCTCGCCCAGGATGGCGCTGGTGCCCAGCGCGCGCCAGTCCACGCCCACCCTTTGCCCCTCGTCCAGCAGCCGGCGGATGAACATCGGGTCGGTGCACAACAGGGTCTGCGCAAAGCCGGGGCCCACGTCGCGCAGGATGGAGCAGGCCATGTCCTCGCGCACGCTGACATTGGCCACCGCCACGGCACGCGAGTGGAACACCACGCCCATGGGCAGGCAGTTGACGAGCAGCGTGGGCTTGTCGTCCACGCCAAAAATGTCTTGCAGGCCCAGGTCGATGTCGAACCAGGCATCTTCGTACTGCTCGCGCGCCGTCAGGCGAAAGCCGTAGCTGCGCCCGCCGCGGCCGGAGCTGGTGAGCACGTCGGCCAGCGCGGCGGCAGGCAGCGGCCGGGCCAGCTGGGCCAGCGGGAAGCGTTCAAAGGTGTTGGTTTTGGTGAGTACCGGCAGGCTGGCCAGGTCGGTTTGGGGGCCAATGCCGGATGGGGCAATGCCGCTTTCCTGCAGCAGGGCCCGGTAGGCCGGGCTGTGCCTGGCGGCTTGCATGCAGGCGCGCAGTGCACTGCTTTGTGAGCGGGCCAGCATGGCTGCGCCGCCCATGCGCCGGCCCTGCTTCAACAAGAAGCCGCGCAGGGCGCGCACGGCGCCTGCGGGCAGCAGCGAGAGCCAGCCCATTCAGTTCAAGACTGTGCCAGCGGCGCGCGCATCCAGGCCAGCAGCGCCGGGTCGCGCTGGCTGAGTTGGTATTCCAGAACCCGCAGATCCGCCACATAGGGCGCCACCGGGCCGTAGTAGTCGGTAAATGGGCCGATCTGCTGAAAACCGAAATTCATGCGGGTCAGTATGCGTGCCAGGGAGCGTTCCATGGCGGCATACCAATAACGAATGTCGTTATTCACGCTATATACGTACATTTCACGGTACAGCGTGAGCATGATCTGGGGCGACGGGTTGCGCTGGTCATTTGCGCGCGACTCTTGCGGCTCGGCCGAGGAAAATCCGGCCGGCGGCCGTTCGCCAAGCCGCCGGCGATAGTTCTTGTGCACCATGAGGCGGCTGATCTCGGCCGACTGCGCCGGCGGCGGCAGGATCACGTTATCGAGAATCGATACACAGTGGGTCTGGAAGGGAAAGCTTTGCAGCGCGTCAGGAAAGACCAGGCGCACGTAACCGACCAGATCCTCGCGCAGGTTGAGCGCCGCGAAATGTGCGGAGTTGGTGTCATGCTCGTCCGTTTCGCGCCGGTTGGGGTAGTCCCGGGCCTCCAGGAAACCGCATTCCTCACAATAGACTTGGTAGCGCAACTCCTCGATGGCGGTGAAAAATGCCTGGTCGCGATTGGGTTGCACGGCGTGGCCGGTGAACTGAACCGAGAACTCTTGTTGAGGCTGCAAAACGGCATTCATGCGAGGCGTTCCTGCTAGTGTTTGGACAACTTGGGGGGGCTTTTTGGCGGAGCCGCGCGGCGCCTTGAAAGGGCCACGCATGCCAAAAAAAGATGAAAGAGCAGGTTTGCTGCTCAACCTGTGTCCATGATCCTGTAGTACGGCAAATTCACTGATATATTTAGTCAAAAATGTTTCTAAATAATTCTTCGATCGCTTGGGCAGAGTGTGTCACTCCGGTTGACTGGCACCTTGACGATCATCAATTTGATAGCGATCCCTGTAGAGGCATATTGCTGCATTGCCGCGACATGCCGTAGTGATTTGATCCGGTTGGTCGCCAGGGATAACCCTGGGTTTTGGGAACGGTTGCCAATTTCATCGCGCGCGCTGGGTTCGGGTTGCACTTGCATATACCTAGCGAAAGTTGCCATTTGGCAACATTTGCCGGCCATGGTCGCTTGGGCGCACAGGGGTAGTCGTATTGCTATCGGGACACGACCGACTTCGCGGCAAACTATCATCGACAACGCCCATCAGCCCGAAGGATGATCATGAAGACCCACGTGTCACGCACTATTTTTTCTGCGGCCTCGCTGGCCACGGTCTTGCTGGCATCGACCAGCGTTGGCGCCACGGGCCAGAACGCCAGCGCGTCCAACGCCAGGGCGCAAGGCCTGATTCAGCATGCCTCCCTGGCGGCCGACCGCCTGCCGCCGGGGCTTGCCAGCGTGCAGGGCGTCACCGCACCTGATGAAGGCGTGGTTGCGGACATGAACCTGATCAACACCCTGCTGCAGCAGGGCAAGACCGACCAGGCCCTGAAGGCCATAGACGCGCTGCAAAAGAAACGCCCCACCGACGTGGTGCCGCCCTTCCTGCGCGGGCGCGCCCTGCTGCAAAAGGGCGACAAGGCCGGCGCGCGCCAGGCCATGGAGCAGGCGCTGCAGATCGACGCCAACTACTTCCCCGCCATCG
>JAFEES010000258.1 GCA_018240995.1 Pseudomonadota bacterium
GCGCCACCTGATCCACCACGGCGGGCATGGAGGCGTCTTGCACGGCGCTGGCTTCAATCATCGCAAAGCTAATTTTTAATAGCTATAAACGCTTGCCACGTAAGCGCTGTCGCCGAGTTTGATCAAGGTCGCGGTTTGCGGAAATTCTCGAAATACACGTAGGGCTTTTGGGCCACGCGCCCGGCACGGTATTCGGCCCAGATCTCGCGGTCGACATCCTTGTCCCACAGCAGGGCGCGGCCGGCCTGCTGCTGGGCGTCCAGCGCGGGCTTTTGATCCTTGAGCTGGCCGATGAATTGTGTTACTTCGGACTGGTAGTCGGGGCGGCGGAAAATATTCATGGACGGTTAACCTCTCAGAACCCGCAATTTTAGCGATACCCATCCCATGAACTCATTGACCCGCATCACCAGTGCCCTGGCCGCCGGCGCGCTGGCCCTGTTGTCGCTCGTAGGCTGCGACGAGCAGCGCATCCGCGAGCTGGAGGAAGACGTCTCCACCGAGGCCGACGTGCGCGCCCGCTTTGGCGAACCGGCGCGCATCTGGCCCGAGGAAGACGGCGGCCAGACCCTCGAATACAACCGCCAGCCGGCCGGTCACCGCAACTACATGATCACCATAGGCCCGGGCGGCAAGATGACGGCGCTGCGCCAGGTGCTGGCCCCGCATTACTTCGAGAAGGTGCAGCCCGGCATGGACGAGCTGGCCGTGCGCCGCCTGCTGGGCATGCCGGCCAAGCGCATGACCTTCGAGCTGAAGCAGGAGACGGACTGGGACTGGAACTGGATCGACCCGCCCAACCGCGAAATGATCTTCACCGCGACCTTCGGCCCCGATGGGCGCGTCAAGCGCTCGGGCAGCGTGGAGAAGCTGCCCGACGGGCGCTGACGGCTCTACCACTGTTTCTCCCTCTCCCGCTGGCGGGAGGGCAGCAGCAGCGGCCGCGGCCGCTACGCCCGTTACCCCCTCACCCCCGCCCTCTCCCCCAAGGGGGCTTGTGTATGCACATGTTTTCTTCCTCCCCTCTCCCCTCGCGGGAGAGGGGCCGGGGGAGAGGGGACTGATCCACAGTGCAGGCTTGCACTACCCCCCTCTCACCAACCCTCTCCCACAAGGGGAGAGGGAGAAACAGCCGCAAAGCGCAGTGGATATTGTGTCGCACGCTATCAAAAATATATGTGCATACACAAGCCCCAAGGGTGCAAGGAGGGAAGCCACCATCCAGCAAGCGCTACGTGCTATCAATAAATGTAGTCACGCACAAGCCGCGGGTCACGCACCTTGTTGGGGCAGGTCTTCATAGGCCGTGACCCGGTTGCGGCCGTTTTGCTTGGAGTAGTACAGCGCCTGGTCGGCCAGGTCGATGACGGCGTCGATGTCGCTCTTGCGCACGCCCAGCTGCTCTATGCCAAAGCTCATGGTCACGCGCACGCCCTGGTGCTCGCGCAGCGCCTGGCCCAGATGCGCCTCGATGTCGGCGCGCAGGCGCTCGGCAATCTCGCGCGCCTGGGCAAGGCTGGTGCCCGCCAGCAAGATGCAGAACTCCTCGCCACCAAAGCGCGCCAGCAGGTCGCCCGTGCGCAGGCCGCTGCCCAGGGCCTTGGCTGCGGCCTGCAGCACCACGTCGCCACCGGCGTGACCGTAGGTGTCGTTGACGCGCTTGAAGTGGTCGATGTCGCACATCACGCAGCACAGCGTCTGGCCGTCGATTGTGGCGGCGACTATCAGGGCGGTGGCTTCGGCCGCGAAGGCGCGCCGGTTCAGGCAGCCGGTGAGCGGGTCGCGCGTGGCCAGAACCACCAGTTCCTCGTTCTTGCGGCGTATTTCCTCGCGCGATGCCTCCAGCTCGGCCATGGCCTCGCGCAGCCGCTCGGTGCGCTCGTGCAGCTCGGTCACGTCCGACAGCGTCACCAGGCAGCCCCGCGCATCGTTGCCGCCATCGCTGATGGGCGAGCAGTTCATCACGGTGTGCAGCGTTCCGGTGGGCGTGCTGAGCCGCAGGTTCTGGCCGACCTGGGGCTGGTTGGTTTGCAGCGTCAGGCGCCAGGGTGCTTCGCCGCCATGCGCCTGCAGCGCGTCCATCAGCCACTGCAGGCGGTCAATGGTGTGGCCGGTGAGGGCGGTGCTGTCTCCCGCCATGGCGCTGAAGGCGCGGTTGGCCAGCATCACCTTTTCGTCGGTGTCCAGGACCAGCACGCCCTCGGTCAGCGTATCCAGCGCCGCGCGCACGCGGTCGGGCACCACGCGGCTCGGATCCAGGTACACCATGGCGCGCCGCAGGTACAGGTGAAAGGCCGCAAAACCCAGCGCCGCCAGCGCCACGAAGCTCAGCACCAGGGGCTGGCGCAGCCAGGCCAGAAGTCCTGTGGGCACCACCGGGGCAAAGCTCAGCTGCAGTTCGCCCCAGGGCTGGCCATCGGCCGAGAGCGTGCTGCGCATGTTCTCCAGCGTGGACGTGGCACCGGGGGCAAGCCGCCAGAAACCGGCGTGCTCGGCAGTGGCGATGCTGCGCCCGTCATGGATCGCCACGGCCGCGGAGCGTATCTCGGGGTGCTTTTGCATGGCCCCGGCCAGCAGCTGGGGCAGCTGGCCGGGGCCCTGGTTTTGCAGCTGGTAGACCACCTGGCCGGCCACCACCTGCAGCGTCAGCCGGCGCTCGCTGCGCGCGCGTTCCGTCTGGTTAGGGATGAGGCCGCCAACGAGCAAGTCCACCAGCAACACCAGCATGACCATCAGCGCCACCAACCCCAGCGCCACCCGCGTGGCCGGGCCGGAAAACCAACGCGCAATGAGTGACAGCCAATGCCGCTGCGGCGCCGTCAGGGACGTACTCACGATAACTCCTCCACTTTCTGGTCGCGCCGCTGCGGGGCCGAGCGCGAGCTTGTCGATACTTCTTCCTCGGCCGGCGCCGTGCCACCGTCCTTGTCGCCGCCGAGCACGGGCAGCATGTCCAGGCTGCGCCAGGCGGGCGTGGACACCAGCAGGCTGGCCAGCAACAGGCTGCCACGTGCTGCCCAAGCCAATATACCGAGCGAAACCGCCATGCCGGCAATGGTCACCGCATCGACCTGCATGTCCAACTGCCGCGTGCCGGCCGCCGGCGCCCAGGCCTCCTCATTGCCGCCGTCCTGGTTGGCGATGCCCAGGTTGCGTATCGGCTTCATGCTCAGAGAAATGCCTTGAATAGAGTCGCTGAGTATGTCGCCCTGGCCCTCGAGGTTCAGGCTCAGCTCCCATCCCGGGATCATCTCCGAGACCAGTTGCCAGGACATGCCGGACTCCTGCCACTGGACGACCTTCATACGCAGCATGCCGGCCCCGGATCCGAGCACAGGATCCACCGCATGCAGGGTTGCAGAGCCGTGGCGGTCATCGCCCGCCTGGCCGGTTGATGCATCCGTCTGCGTCTCGGCCGGTGGCTTGGCGTTGTCCAAAGACTCCGGCGCCGGCGCGGGCGCGGGCTTGAGTGTGAACCCAGGAGCTGGCGCAGGAGCAGGTTCAGGCCCGGGCGCAGGTGCAGGTGCAGGTGCAGGTGCAGGTGCAGGTGCAGGTGCAGGTGCAGGTGCAGGCCCGGGCGCGGGTGCAGGCCCGGGTGCGGGTGCTGGGCCGGGCGCGGGTGCTGGGCTAGGTGCGGGTGCTGGGCTAGGTGCAGGTGCTGGGCCGGGTGCGGGCGCCGGGCCGGGTGCGGGTGCCGGGTCGGGTGCGGGTGCCGGGCCGGGTGCGGGTGCTGGGCCAGGCGCGGGTGCTGGGCCGGGGGCAGGTGCTGGTCCGGGAGCGGGCGCAGGCCCGGGTGCTGGGGTATTTATATCGGTCACTGAGCCCACTGCGGCGCTGGTGAGCTGCTCGTTGGCACCGCCGCCATCGGTATAGCTGACCTTGACGGAGATGTATTTGCCCACATCGGCGTTGGTCAGCGTGTAGCCCGAACCTGTGGCGCCGCTGATGGGCACACCACCGCTCAGCCACTGGTAGCTGAAGCTGCCCAGGCCATCGGTATCGGCAATACCCGAGACATCCACGCCTAGCGTCTGGCCCTTGGAGGGCGAGCCGGTGATCACCGGCAGACCGGTGGGGGCGTTGTTGACGTTGCTCACCGGCCCCACTGCAGCGCTGGTCAGCGACTCATGGGTACCGCCACCGTCCGTGTAGCTGACCTTGACGGAAATGTTCTTACCCACATCCGCATTGGTGAGCGTGTAGCCCGAACCTGTGGCGCCGCTGATGGCCACACCACCGCTCAGCCACTGATAGCTGAAGGTGCCCAGGCCATCGGCATCGGCAATGCCCGA
>JAFEES010000259.1 GCA_018240995.1 Pseudomonadota bacterium
CTGGAGATACGCGGAGCGGGCGAGGTGCTGGGCGAGAACCAGAGCGGCAACATGCTCGAAGTCGGCTTCCAGCTCTACAACGAGATGCTGTCCGAGGCCGTGCGCTGCCTGAAGGCCGGCAAGGAGCCCGACCTGCTCGCCCCCATGCAGGCCGCCACCGACATCAACCTGCACGCCCCGGCCCTGCTGCCCGACGACTACTGCGGCGACGTGCACCTGCGCCTGTCGTTCTACAAGAAGCTGGCCACGGCGCGCACCAGCGAGCAGATCGACGCCCTGCTGGAAGAAATCGTGGACCGCTTCGGCAAGCTGCCGCCCCAGGCCCAGACCCTGATCGACGTGCACCGCCTGCGCGTGCTCTCGGCACCCTATGGCGTGACCAAGGTGGACGCGGCCCCCGGCGTCATCAGCATCAGCTTCAAGCCCCAGCCGCCGGTAGACCCCATGGCCATCATCGGGCTGATCCAGAAGAACAAGCACATCAAGCTGGCCGGCAACGAAAAGCTGCGCATAGAGCGCGAGCTGCCCGAGCCGCAGGCGCGCGCGCAGATGGTGCGCGACGTGCTGCGCAGCCTGGGCCAGCCCCTGGCGGCCGTCGCCGCTTGAGGTAGCTATGTTTTTAGAAGCTGCCATCGCCTTGCTGGCATTGGTCGTAGCCATTTATGCACGCCCATGGCGGCTGCTGGCCAGCCAGCGCCCGTTGGCGCACGAAAGTCACGGCCGGCCCAGCGCCCTGTGGACGCCGCTGCTGGCCGCCCTGGTCGTCCTGCCCTGGGCCTGGGCCCTGCCCACGCTGCACCATATGCCGCTGCAGCTGCAATGGTCGGGCGCCTGCCTGGTGCTGCTCACCCTGGGCTGGCCACTGGCCGTGCCGGTGCTGCTGGGCGTGGGCCTGATCGCCGGCCTGGTGTCGCCCGGCCTGGCCTGGGACGAGGCCCTGGGCCTGGCCGTGTGGCAAGGCGTGGTGCCGGCCACGCTGGCGCTGCTGCTGGGCTGGCTCATGCGCCGCCTGATCGCCACGCGCGCCTTCACTGGCGCGCGCATCTTCGTCTACGTGCTCGGGCGCGGCTTCCTGGGCACGGCCCTGTGCATCTTCCTGGCCGGCACCCTGTCGCAATGGACGGGCCATGTGCTGCCCGGCGTGGGCGAACAGCTGTCGCTGGTGGCACGCTGGCTCATGGCCTGGGGCGACGCGGTGATCACCGGCATGCTGTGCGCGGTGTTCGTGGCCTTCAGGCCGGAATGGCTGGCGACCTGGTCGGACCATTTGTACCTGCCACCGCCCCGATCCGGCACCGACCCCTCGGGGAAATAGCACCTGCCTACAATCCCCGCGATAGGCTGCGGGTACCCCCTGCGCCATCCGTTGCAAGAGGAGCCAGCATGAAACCATCGCAGACCCTGGAGCTGCACCGTGCCGCCATTCGCCAGGTGGTGCAGGCCCACCACGCTTGCAATGCGCGGGTCTTTGGCTCCGTGCTGCACGGGCGGGACCAGCATGGCAGCGACCTGGACATCCTGATTGACACCACGCCAGAAACCACACTGATGGACGTGGCCGCCATCCAGGTAGAGCTGGAGCGCCTGTTGGGCGTCACGGTGGACGTGCTCACCCCCAAGGCCCTGCCCGCGCACATACGCAACATCGTCCTGGCCGAAGCCCGGCCGGTATGACCAAGGCGCAGCGCGTACCAGACTACCTGGCGCACATGGTGCAGGCCCTGGAACGCATCGCCCGCTATACGCAGGGCATGGATCAGGCCGCCTTTGAGGCCGATGAGCTGGTGCAAGACGCCGTGCTGCGCAACATCGAAAATGGGCGAAGCAGCCAACAACATCCTGCGCTCTGCGCCCGGTTTTGCGGCACAACACGCCCACATTCCCTGGCTGGTGATGTACACCATGCGCAACCGCGTCTCGCATGGCTATGACCAGGTAGATCTGGAAATCGTCTGGAAAACGCTGCAGACGGATCTGCCACGGCTGTACGCGCCCATCCAGGCCCTGCTGCCGCCACACTGACGCACCACCGCATTGGCGCCCTATCGGAGCGGCTACCATTTCAGGCCTTGACGGTAGCCCGCCCTTTGGCCATCCCCTGCCGAGCGTTCTTGTCCCATGAGTCCTGGCAGCGAAAAAATTAGGGTAAAAGTGCCATAAAGTGCGCCTTTATTGCGCATACAGCTATCAAATTAAGAACATTTCACCCCATGACCCAGCCCGTCTTCACCGCCCCCCTGCCCCATGCCGAAAAGCTGGAGCTGCTGCGCCAGCATTTCCCGGGTGCGCTGGACACCGACGCCCAGGGCCATATCCGCATCAACGCCGCCGCGCTGCAACTGGCGATCGACCCCGCCGCCAGCGGCGGCGTGCATGTGGAGGAAGACGGCTACGAACTGCGCTGGGTGGGCAAGCGCGAGGCCTACCACAGCGCCTTTGTGCCGCCGCAAAAACTGCTGCAGCCCCTGCCCGCCGACAGCCAGGACTGGGACGGCACGGGCAATGTGCTCATCAAGGGCGACAACCTCGACGCCCTGCGCCTGCTGCGCCAGAACTATTTTGGCCAGGTGAAGCTGATCTATATCGACCCGCCCTACAACACGCAAAGCGACGCCTTCATTTACCGCGACGACTTCACCGCCCGGCAAGGCGAGGTGCTGGCGCAGCTGGGCTACAGCGCAGACAGCATCGATTACGTGAAAAACATCTACGGCGCGCGCACGCACAGCGGCTGGCTGAGCTTTATGTACCCGCGCCTGCTGCTGGCCAAGGATTTGCTGCGCGACGATGGGGTGATTTTTATCTCGATCGATGACAACGAGCAGGCGCAGTTGAAATTATTGTGCGATGAGGTTTTTGGGCAAGAAAATTTTGTCGCAGAACTCATCTGGGAAGGCGCAAATAAAAATGATGCTCGCCAAGTGGGAACCGTTCACGAATATGTAATTATCTACGCCAAAAACCGGGACGCCTTACCCCGCGAATGGAACCTTGAAAAAGAAGGCGCCGAATCAGTTTTAGCGGAAGTGAAACGACTCCAAAAATTCCACGATGGAGATTACGATAGCGCCTCAAAATCGCTTGGAGGCTGGTTCCGCGCAATGAAAGCAACTCCATCTTTCATGCTAAGACGCTTTCGCTACATCGATAAACGTGGCGCATACAAAGAAGATGATCCAACGGCCCCTGGCGGGCGAAAATTCGACTTAATAAATCCAAAAAACGGAAAAACAATTCCACTTCGAAAAAATCGTGGATGGAGTTTTGATCAAGACGAATTCAACCGTCTGGTTGATGAAGAACGCATTTCATTCATTACCGAAACAAGCATAATGGTCAGGCGGTATTTACATGAAACCGATACCATAACACCGCCAAGCGTTTACTATCAACCAGCACGGTCAGCATCGGAACGCCTATCAAAATTAATGAATGGCAATGTGTTCGATTTTCCAAAAGATGAAGCCATTATTAGCAAATTCATCGAAATGGCTACAGGCCATAGCGATGAAGATTGCATAGTATTGGATTTTTTCGCCGGCTCCGGCACCACCGCCCAGGCCGTGATGGAATTGAACGCCGAAGACGGCGGCCAGCGCCAATTTATCCTGGTGCAAATCCCGCAGCCCATAGACGCCAAAAAGCAAAAAGAGGCCCACGCCTTCGTCACCGACATCCTCGGCAAGCCCGAGGCGACGATTTTCGAAATCACCGCCGAGCGCCTGCGCCGCGCGGGCGCCAAGATTCGCGCCGCCCATCCGGGGGTAGATACGGGTTTTCGCGTCTTTGCCCTGCAGGACGACCCCGACGCGCTCATCCTGCACAAGCCCCTGCATGAGGCAACGCAGGCCGACTTTGCCGCGCTGCAGCAAACGATAGCCACGCCCCAGCCCGCGCAACT
This sequence comes from Pseudomonadota bacterium, assembly GCA_018240995.1. Lineage (GTDB taxonomy): Bacteria > Pseudomonadota > Gammaproteobacteria > Burkholderiales > Burkholderiaceae_C > Alicycliphilus. Next base: position 3,902 of record JAFEES010000259.1, read on the forward strand.
GCAGCGCGTGCTTTTCAACCTGCTGCTGGCCGAGGGGCTGCCGCTGTCGGAAAAAATAAAAGAAATTCGGCACCAGGCCTTGTACAGAGCGCGCGACACGCTATTTATTTTGCAATCCACCGCGCTGCTGGAGCTGCGCGAACTGCTGCAGGCAGAGGATGCCGCCGGCCGGCCCATCGCCCATGTGAGCGTGTTCGCCCCCTGGGTGCAGGACGACAACCTGCTGCTGGGCATCAGCACCCTGCTGGAGCACCAGGGCCTGGCGGCCGATCGCCTGCACCTGCGGGGCTGAGCCATGGCCGCAGCCCAATTTCAGTACACCCGCCTGGCCTACCAGGCGCAGGCGGTGGAGAGCGTGGCGCAG
>JAFEES010000025.1 GCA_018240995.1 Pseudomonadota bacterium
TCCGGGCGGCGCAGCAGGTCGAACAGCTTGTACTCGTGCTCGATGGCCTTGCCCAGCACGCGCTCGGACTCGGCGGCGGGCAGGATGCGCGGGTTCACCCAGGTGCTTTTGAGGCGCTCGGTCTCGCGCGCCACGGCATCGCGTTTGCGGCTGAACGCATCCCAGCGCGCATCGTCGATCAGTCCCATGCGGCGCCCGGCCTCTGTCAGACGCATGTCGGCGTTGTCCTCGCGCAGCTGCAGGCGGAATTCGGCGCGGCTGGTGAACATGCGGTAGGGCTCGGTCACGCCCTTGGTCACCAGGTCGTCCACCAGCACACCCAGATAGGCCTCGTCGCGTCGCGGCAGCCAGGGCGCCTGCCCGCGGCATTGCAGGGCCGCGTTCAGGCCGGCGAACAGGCCCTGGGCCGCGGCCTCCTCGTAGCCCGTGGTGCCGTTGATCTGGCCGGCGAAGAAAAGGCCCTGGATCTGCCGCGTCTCGAAGCTGCTTTTGAGCGCGCGCGGGTCGAAGTAGTCGTACTCGATGGCGTAGCCGGGGCGCAGGATGTGCGCGTTCTCCAGTCCGCGCATGCTGCGCACCAGCGCCAGCTGGATGTCGAACGGCAGGCTGGTGGAGATGCCGTTGGGGTAGAACTCGTGCGTCGTCAGGCCCTCGGGCTCCAGGAAGATCTGGTGGCTCTCCTTGTCGGCAAAGCGGTTGATCTTGTCCTCCACGCTGGGGCAATAGCGCGGGCCCACGCCCTCGATCTTGCCGGTGAACATGGGGCTGCGGTCAAACCCCGAGCGAATGATGTCGTGCGTGCGCTCGTTTGTATGCGTGATCCAGCACGGCACCTGGCGCGGGTGCATGGCCGTGCTGCCCATGAAGCTGAACACGGGCAGCGCGCCCTCGTTCACGCCGCCGGGCATGCCGTCGCCGGGCTGCTCTTCGCATTGACTGAAGTCGATGCTGCGCCCGTCTATGCGCGGCGGCGTGCCGGTCTTCAGCCGGCCCTGGGGCAGTTGCAGCTCCTTCAGGCGCGCCGACAGGCTCACCGCCGGCGGGTCTCCCGCGCGGCCGGCGGCGTAATTGTTCAGGCCCACATGGATCTTGCCGTCCAGAAAGGTACCGGCCGTCAGCACCACGGCGCGGGAGCGAAACTGCAGGCCGATCTGCGTGACGGCGCCCACCACGCGGTCGCCCTCCACCATCAAATCGTCCACCGCCTGCTGGAACAGCCACAGCCTGGGCTGGTTCTCCAGCATGCGGCGAATCGCCGCCTTGTACAGGATGCGGTCGGCCTGGGCGCGCGTGGCGCGCACGGCCGGCCCCTTGCTGCTGTTCAAGATGCGGAACTGGATGCCAGCCTCGTCGGTAGCCAGTGCCATGGCACCGCCCAGCGCGTCCACCTCTTTCACCAGGTGGCCCTTGCCAATGCCGCCTATGCTGGGGTTGCAGCTCATCTGCCCCAGCGTCTCGATGTTGTGCGTGAGCAGCAGCGTAGCGCAACCCATGCGCGCGGCGGCCAGCGCGGCCTCGGTGCCGGCATGGCCACCGCCGACGACGATGACATCGAATTCCTGGGGATACAGCATGAATGGGCTCGGTAACGGGAAAACCCGCAATTTTCCCATCTTTGCCGTTTTCCGTCGCAGGGCCGCTTGTTTCACGTGAAACCCTTGGCACCATCACCGCGTCCGCCACGGCGGCTGTGCTCCAATGCGGCGCATGGACTGCCGCCCCGGTTGCGGCGCCTGCTGCACGGCGCCCTCCATCACCTCGCCCATCCCCGGCATGCCAAGCGGCAAGCCGGCGGGCGTGCCCTGCGTGCAACTCGACGAGCAGCTGCGCTGTCGCATCTTTGGCCGGCCGGAACGGCCGGCGGTATGCCAGTCATTGCGGCCCAGCCTGCAGATGTGCGGCGATTCGCGCGCACATGCCGAGGGCTACCTGCTGCGCCTGGAGCTTTTGACCCTGCCAGGTGATCAACCTGTGCCTGCAAGGGACGCGTACAAGTCATAGGATCGGGGGGTTTCGTCACTAACTAGGAGAACACCCCGATGAAGCTGTACTACTCCCCCGGCGCCTGCTCGCTGTCGCCCCACATCGTGCTGCACGAGGCCGGCCTGGCCTACGAGGCCGTGTTGGCCAGCACCAAGACGCATAAGCTGCCCGACGGCACGGATTTCTACACCATCAATCCCCTTGGCTATGTGCCGGTGCTGGAGCTGGACGACGGCACGCGCCTGCGCGAGGGTCCGGCCATAGTGCAGTACCTGGCCGACCAGGCGCCGCAGAAGAGCCTGGCGCCCGCCAACGGCACGCTGGGCCGCTATCGCCTGCAGGAATGGTTGAACTTCATCGCCACCGAGATCCACAAGGGATTTGGCCCGCTGTTCGCCCCCAACACGCCCGAGGTCTACAAGCCCATGGTTCTGGAGCGCCTGCGCGCGCGCCTGCAATGGCTGGACGGCGAGCTGGCCGGCAAGCAGTACCTGATGGGTGAGCAGTTCTGCGTGGCCGACGCCTATCTGTTCACCGTGAGCAACTGGGCGCAATATGTGGGGCTGGACATTTCGCACCTGAAAAACCTGGTGGCCTACCGCGAGCGCATCGCCGCCCGCCCCGCAGTGCAAACGGCAATGAAGGCCGAAGGCCTGCTGAAGTAGGCACCCTGACGGCGGCCCCTGTTTCACGTGGAACAGGGGCTCTTTACCCTTCACTCCCAGGCCCCCAGCATGAGCACCTTGTTCGACCCCATCCAGGCTGGAGACCTGCATCTGGCCAACCGCATCGCCATGGCGCCACTGACGCGCAACCGTTCGCCGCAGGCCGTGCCGGGCGACATGGCCGTCACCTACTACGCCCAGCGCGCCAGCGCCGGCCTGCTGATCACCGAAGCCACCGCCATCAGCGCCCAGGGCCAGGGTTATTCCGACGTGCCCGGCCTGTACGACAGCGAGCAGCTGCGTGGCTGGAAGAAGGTCACCCAGGCCGTGCATGCCCAGGGCGGCAAGATCGTCAGCCAGCTGTGGCATGTGGGGCGCGTGTCGCATTGCAGCCTGCAGCCGGGCAATGCCGCACCGGTGGCGCCATCGGCCGTGCGTGCCCTGGCCAAGACCTATGTGGTGGACGGCAGCACCGGCCAGGGACAGTTCATGGCCACCTCCAGCCCGCGTGCACTGAAGGCCGAGGAGCTGCCCGACATCGTGCACACCTATGCCGCAGCGGCGCGCAACGCGGTGCGCTCGGCCGGGTTTGACGGCGTGGAGCTGCATGGCGCCAACGGCTACCTGCTGGATCAGTTCCTCAAGGACGGGGCCAACCACCGCCGCGACGACTATGGCGGCGCCGTGGCCAACCGCGTGCGCCTGACGCTGGAGGTGACGCGCGCCGTGGTCGAGGCCGTGGGCGGCGGCCGGGTGGGCATACGCCTGTCGCCGGTAACCCCCGCCAACGACATTTACGACAGCCAGCCGCAGCCGCTGTTCGAGCACCTGGCGCGCGAGCTGGCCCCCCTGGGCCTGGCCTACGTCCATGTCGTCGAGGGCTCCACCGGCGGCCCGCGCGAGGTCGAGGGCCGCCCCTTCGACTACGCCGCCTTCAAGGCCGCCTACCGCGACGCCGGCGGGCGCGGCGCCTGGATGGTGAACAACGGCTACGACCGCGCCATGGCCCTGCAGGCCGTGGCCAGCGGCCATGCCGACATGGTGGCCTTTGGCCGGGCCTTCATCTCCAACCCCGACCTGGTGCTGCGCCTGCGCCGCGAAGCGCCGCTGAACGAGTGGGACAGGGCCACCTTCTACGGCGGCGGAGCCAAGGGCTATATCGACTACCCTGCCCTGGGCTGATCGGCCAGCGTCTCATTCCGTTTTCCAAATCATTCGTGTCTTGGCTCGAAGCCGCGGGCACTGCTGTAGCACGCCAAGGCGAAGCAACAACGACGCGGGTGATTTAGCAATGGAATCAGGCGGCAAAGTCCAGCTGCACCCGGCAGCCCTGGCCGGGGGCGCTGTCTATGTGCAGCGTGGCGCCCAGCTGCTGGGCCTGTTCGCGCAGGCCGACCAGGCCAAAATGGCCCTCCGGCATGGCGGCGGGGTCGAAACCGCAGCCGTCATCGCTCAGCACCAGCCGCCAGGGCGCGGGCTCGTCGCCGCCGGCTTGCGCCCCGCCCTGGGGCGCCAGCGACAGCGTCACGCTGTGCGCCTTGGCGTGGCGCTCCACATTGCGCAGCGCCTCGCGCGCCATGGCCAGCACCGTGGCGGCGCGCTCGTCCACCAGGTCGGCGGCTGCGGCGGCGATATGCGCCTCGACCCGCAGCGCGCTGCGTTCGGCAACGCGCTGCAGCAGGGCCTGTAGCTCGGGCCCCAGACCGTTGTCATGCACGCCGGCGTCGCGCATCTGGGCGATGGCCGCGCGCGCCTCGCCCAAGCCGCTGGCGGCCACGGTTTCGGCGCCCGCCAGCTCGGCATCGAACTGCTCGCGGCTCCAGCGCGGGCCCAGCTTGCGCATCAGGCGGATTTGCGTCAGCAAGGCCATCAGCGAATGCGCCAGCGTGTCATGCAGTCCGCGCGCCAGGCGCAGGCGCTCGCGCGTCACGGCGGCATGGCGTGCGTCCTGCGCCAGCCGCTCGATGCGCGCGGTGCGCGCCGCCACGCGCGCGTCCAGTTCGGCGTTGAGCCTGGTGAGGGCGGCCTTCTCCTCCTGCCAATGGCTGATCAGCTGGGCCAGCGTCACGCCTATGGCATGCACCTCGTCGCGCCCCGCGGGAATGTCGATGGCCTGGCGCAGGCCCTGGCGCACCTGCAGGGCCTGGCGCGCCAGCGCGTCCAGGCGGCGCAGCAGCCAGCGCGCCACGACCACCGCCGCCAGCGCCGCCAGCAGGCCCACGGCCAGCACACCGACCAGCACCGCCCGGTGCGTCTGGCGTGCCGGCGCCAGTGCCTCGCCGGCGGCCTCGCGCACCCACAGCTGCCAGGCACCGTCCTGCGCGCCGGGCCCGGCCTCGCCCGCCGGCGAGGCGCTGGCACGGCCCAGCAGGTAGCGGCCGGCGGCGCTCAGGTCGGCGCCCGGGGGCAGCGCGCGCACCGCAGGCGGCCCGGCCAACACCCGCCCCGCCGGGCCGGTCAGCAGCAGCTCCACGGGCGTGCCGTCGCCCAGGGCGCGCAGCTGCGCATCCAGCTCCGCCTGCAGCCACAGCCAGGGCAGCTGCGCCACCAGCACGCCGGGGGGCGCGCCACCTTCGGCAGCCATGGGCACGGCCAGCACCAGCATGTCCAGATCCCCTTGCTCGTGACTGCGGTGCAGCACCACCACCGGCGCCTGGCGCGCGCGCGCCAGCCAGGCCTGGCCAGGCAGCATGTCGGCGTCTTGCAGTGCGGCGGTGGCCGCCAGCCAGCGCTCCTGGCCGTCGATGGCGCCGAGCCAGCTCAGCTCTGGCTGCTGGCCCTGCAGCGCGGCCAGGCGGGCCTGCCAGTCGGCACCCTGCCCCGGCTGCAGCGACCATTGTGCGGCCGTGGCACGCATGGCCGCCAGGCGCAGCTGCAGCTGGGTCAGCAGTGCGTCGGCGGCCTGGTTCGCGGTCTGCTGCAGGCGCACCCCGGCGGCCTTGGCCACGTGGCGCTCGGCCTCGCTGGCGGCCCATTCGGCGGCCAGCAGCGCGCCCACGACCACCAGCGTGAACATGGCCCAGCCCAGGGCCGCGGCAAAGTGGCGCCATGGGTTCAGGCGCTGCCACCAGGGTTCGCGTGGCGTCTTGGTGGGATCGAGGGGCTGGGTTAAGCTGCGGCGCATGCGAGACAAGGGCTATCCGATCGAGGCATTGTGCGGCAGTCGTGCCGCCAGGAGGCAGGTGCCATGAACCCAGACAGCAACGCCCCCCTGCGCCTGCTGGTGGTGGACGACCAGGCCATCATCCGCCGCGGCCTGGCGCTGATGCTGGACAGCGAGCCGGGCATCAGCGTGGTGGGCCAGGCAGCGGACGGCCAGGAGGCGCTGGACATGGCCCTGGCGCTGCGCCCCGACGTGGTGCTGATGGATCTGCAGATGCCGCATGTGAGCGGGGTGAGCGCCACGCGCCAGATCACCCAGGCGCTGGCGCAGACGCGGGTGGTGGTGCTGACCACCTTCGACGACGATGAACGCGTGTTCGAGGCCGTGCTGGCCGGCGCCCAGGCCTATCTGCTCAAGGACGCGACCGAGGCCGAGGTGCTGGAGACGGTGCGCGCCGTGCACCGCGGCGAATCGCGCCTGTCGCCCACCGTGGCGCGCAAGGTGTTGAACCAGTTCCGCGCGCTGGCGCAGGCCGTGGCCGCGCCGCCCGGGCCGGCGCCCGACAAGCCCGCGCCACCGGGCGCCGACGCCGACGCCGCCCAGGAGCCTTTGACGGACAAGGAGGAGCGCGTGCTGACGCTGCTCGCCGAGGGCCTGCCGAACCGCGAGATCGCGGCGCAGATGTTCCTGGCGGAAGGCACCATCAAGAACTACGTCAGCCGCATCATGGAAAAACTGCACGCGCGCAACCGCACCGAGCTGGCCGTGATGGCGGCCGGCCGGCGCGAGTGAGGCGTCGGCCTTACTTCTTGGCCTTCACCTTGCCCTTCTCCGAGGCCATGCTGCTCTGCATCACATGGTCGTAGGCCGACTTGGTCAGGTTCACCTTGCAGAACTCGTCCAGCTCGGGCTTGATGGTCTCCGTGCCCTCGATGTCCAGGATCGCGTCGCGCTTGCCCTTGCTGCCGTGGCCCAGGGCGTAGTAGATGAACTTGGGCTTCATGGTTTCATCCAGCGCCATGTAGTCCTGGCAGGTGGTCTTGACGATGGGCTGGGCCGCCGCCGGAGCGGCATGGGCCATGGACATGCCAGTGCCAAACACCAGCGCCAGGACGGACAGGGTAGGAATGACTTTCATCGCGAACTCCTTGATGCATGAAAACAGCGGGGCTTGCACAACTACCTAGCGCCCCCGCAATACGCTAAAACGATCAGGTTTTGCCCTGCCCCGGCGGCAGCCGCACCGCTTGCGCCCGGGTGTGCAGGCCCAGGTGGCGGCCGACATCGTCGAGTGCGTTGCCCAGGCGTTCGAAGCCGGCCGCGGCCTCGTCATGCGCCCAGTGGCCGCCTGCGGCCAGCTTGTCGCCCAGGGTGCGCACGGCAGCCACGGTGGCGCTGGCGCCGCGTTCGGACTCGCCGCCCAGCCAATGCGCCGCGGCCGCCAGATCCTGGCTGGCGGCGCCCAAGGCCTGGCCGGCGCTGGCCGTGGCCTGGTGTGCCAGGTCACTGGCGGCCTGCTCGCGCCGCGCCAGGGCCAGGGCATGGTCGGCACGCGCAAAGCTGTTGCGCAACGCCTGTTCGCTCACCTGGGCGCCGCTGTCCAGGGCCTGGGCACTGGTCACCAGGGCCTCATGCGCCTCGTCCAGCGCGCCGCGGGCCGTGCCGCTGGCGCGCGCCGCCTCCAGGCGCAGATAGCCGTCGGCCTTGCGCACCTCGGTGGCGGCGGCGTGGTAGTTCTTGCGCAGGTAGTCCTGCATGGCCGCCAGCATGTGGCGCTGCGGCGCATCGGCCACGGGAACCCAGGTGGTGGTGTCGCTCACGCGCCAGCGCTGCTCCAGGTCGGCGCGCGCCGCCTTGTCCAGCTGCTGGTCCAGCGCCTTGGTGTCGCCGATCTGGCCGGCCTCCAGGCGCTGCGCCGTGGCGTCCAGCCTGGCGGTCAGCGCCTGCATGCGCTGGTGTGTCTGCGCCGCCTGCTGCTGCGCGTCAGCGGCACGCTGCTGGTCGAGCTGTGCGACCTTGGTCGCCTCCTGCGCCAGCGCCTGCGAGGCGCGGCGCATGGCCTGGGCGGCCTCCTTGGGCTGGTGCTTGTCCAGCGCCTGGCGTGCCTGCTGCAGCGCGCGGCTCACGTCGTCCAGCACCGGCGTGTAGGTCAGGTCGTCGTAGACGATCCAGTCCCCGGGGTCGGACTGCACCTGTGCCGGGACGGATGCCTGGGCCGCAGGCGCGGCCGCGTCGGCGGCCCAGGCCGGCCCGGCCAGCGCGGCGGCAAGTGCCACGGCGGTCAAAAGAGAGGGGGTTTTCATGGCAACCTCCGGCATTTGCTCAAGCCTTGGGGCTGGCCAGGCCATGGCTTTGCACCTCGGTGCCGCCGGCCTCGGTCAGCAGCTGCTGCACCCGTGGCACCTGATCCTCGGCGCAATGCACCGACACCAGGAAGGCGTCGGCCTTCAGGGCCTCCTCGTAGCGCACCACCGAATTCTTGGGTATGCCAAGGCCGGTGAGCGCCCCCACCAGGGCCGAGGCGCCGCCGGCCAGCACCGCGCCCTCGATGCCGCCGACGATCATCGAGGCCAGCGGCCCCAGCACCACCAGCGAGCCGACCACCGGGATGAAGAAAAAGCCCGAACCCACCAGCAGCCCCGCCAGGCCGCCCCAGAAGGCGCCGTACTTGCCGAAGTACCAGGCGCGCTCGCCGACGTTCACAAAGCCGGCGGCCTGCTCCTCGCTGTGGTAGTTCTTGCCGATGATGGAAATCGAGGGCAGGGCGATGCCGGCCGCGGCCAGCTTGCGCACCGCGGCGTCGGCGCCCTCGTGCATGGTGAACAGCCCGAGCACGATGTGGCTGCCCAGGGCCGTGGTGTCAGTGTTGGTTGAAGTCATGACGGTCTCCGGTTGCGCTGCAGGCATTCACTGCATGAACCAGCCGTGGCTCACCACCAGCGACTGGCCGGTGAGCGCATTGCTGGGGAAGGCGGCAAAAGTGAGGGCCACCTGGGCCACGTCGTCCACGGTGGTGAATTCGCCGTCCACCGTGTCCTTGAGCATCACGGTCTTCACCACCGCGTCCTCGCTGATGCCCAGCTCCTGCGCCTGCTCGGGGATCTGTTTTTCGACCAGCGGCGTGCGCACGAAGCCCGGGCAGATGACGTTGCTGCGGATGTTGTGCGCCGCACCCTCCTTGGCGATGACCTTGGCCAGGCCTTCCAGGCCATGCTTGGCGGCCACGTAGGGGCTCTTGAGCTTGGATGCCTCCTTGGAGTGCACCGAGCCCATGAAGAGGATGCTGCCGCCGCGCCCCGACGCGATCATCTGCCGCACGGCCGCGCGCGAGGTGAGAAAGCCGCCATCCAGGTGCACGGCGATGAGCTTCTTCCAGTCGGCAAACTTGAAGTCTTCGATGGGCGCGACGATCTGTATGCCGGCATTGCTCACCAGGATGTCCACCGCGCCCAGGGCCTTTTGCACCTGCTCGAAGCCGGCGTCCACCGCCGCCTCGTCGGTCACGTCCATGGCCACGGCCAGGGTCTTCACGCCGCGCAGCGCAATCGCCGCGGCCGTGGCCTGGGCGTCGGCCAGCTTCAGGTCGGCAATGACGATGTTGGCGCCGGCGTCGGCGAACACCTCGGCAATGCGCTTGCCTATGCCGCTGGCCGAGCCGGTGACCAGCGCCGTCTTGCCCTTCAGGCTCAGGCTGGTGCTGGCTTGTACTGCAGTGTTGCTCATGACATTCTCCTTTGATCAACGAAAACCGGCTATGGCGCTTGTCCTGCAAGCACCAATAGCTATTGTTTCTATAGTTACCTGGGCGCTGGCCAGGCTGGTGCGCCATCGGCCAGGTAGTCGCGCACCACCTCGCCCAGGCCCAGCGTCAGGTCGGTGAGGATGTGCACCGCGCCCACCACCTGCAGCACCGGCAGCCGCGCCACCGGGGCCAGGGCATGCTCGAACAGTTGCAGCGCGGCCGGGCCCTCCCAGGCGCCGTGGATGGTCACGTCCTGGCAGTGGTAGCGCACCAGCTCGCACACGCGCGGCGTGCAGTCCACATGCGGGATGATCTTCAGCAGGTAGTTGGCGCCGCTCACCGCGGCCAGGGCCTTGGCGTGGTCGAAGGGCCGGTGCTTGTAGCCCATGGTGCCGGTGGCCACGCGCAGGTCGCCATAGTCCAGCGTGCCCACCAGCACATCCTTGTCCACGCGCAGGCTGGGGGCGGCGAGCTTTTTCGGGAAGCCCCAGATCTCGCGCCCGCCGGCGATCGGTGCATCGTCGTTGAGGAACATGTTGTGCGCATAGGTGCCGGGCTGGCCGTCCAGGCTCACCGGTATCACCTGGCCAGACTCGGTGTAGTCGCCAAAGCCCGTGGAATCGGGCATGCGTATGAACTCCATCTTCACGATGGCGCCGGGCGCGGGCTGCAGCGGCTCGGGCACGATGGCGGCGAGCAGCTCGGGGTCGGTGCGGTAGCTGATGACCAGGAACTCGCGGTTCACGAAGCGGTAGGGGCCGCGCGGGTAGATGGGGCTGGTCAGGGGCATGGCCCAGGCCTGGGCGCGTACTTGGCTGAGGTTCATGATTTGTCCTCCTGGTGCAGCGGCGGCAGGGTGCGCGCGTCGCTGGCGTCGGGTTCGTGGTCGAAGACGCGGAATTCACCGGGCCGCGCCGGGCCGCTTTGCGCCAGCAGCTGCAGCGAGGCGCCCATGTCGGCGCTGCCGGCCTGCCAGTGCTCGACCATGGACAGGCGCGAGAACTCGTAGTCCTTGGTCTGCGTCTCGTAGGTCTTGCGCCGGTGGATGACATGCACCAGGGTGATCGGCGGGTCCATGGTGCCGGCCAGCAGCGCCTGCACCTCGGCGCTGGCGCGCTGCTCGGGTGGCACATGCCCAGCCAGCTGGCGCAGGCGCTGGTGCAGCTGGTGGCGCTCGCGCACCTGGTCGCTGACCAGGCGCGTGCGGCTGGAAAAGCGTATGTCCTTCTGGCGCTCCTCGGTGTCGGCCAGCGTCTCCGGCAGCTTGCCGCGGGCGCGGAACAGGTCGATCTGGAACACCGTCACCGGCCGCTCGCTGCTGCCTTCGAGCTGGTTCATGACATAGGTCAGCGGGGTGTTGGAGACCAGGCCGCCGTCCCAGTACCAGCGCTGGCCTATGGGCACGGCGCCAAAACCCGGCGGCAGCGCGCCGCTGGCCATCACATGCTCGGGGCCGATGCGCTCGCGCCGGTTGTCGAAATAGGTGAAGTTGCCGCTTTGCACGTCCACCGCGCCCACGGAAAAGCGCATCGTGCCGCTGTTGAGGTAGCCAAAATCGACCAGCTCCAGCAGCGTCTGGTGCAATGGCGCGGTGTCATACCAGCTGGCCGGCGGCTGCGGCCACCAGGCGATGAGCGGGCGCGGCGTGAAAAAGCCCGGCACGCCCAGGCTGGCGCCCCACAGGGCCATGGCATCGTCCCACCAGCTGCGCACGGGCGACAGCAGCTGCGCATCGGGGCGCACCGGCAGCATCAGGCTGACGCGCTCCCAGAACTCGTGCAGGCGCTGCACGCGCCGCCCCGGCGGGTTGCCGGCGATCAGCGCCGCATTGATGGCGCCAATGGAGATGCCCGCCACCCAGTCCAGGTCTTGCGACCAGCGATCCAGCGCCTCAAAGGCGCCGGCCTGGTAGGCGCCCAGCGCGCCGCCGCCTTGCAGCACAAGCGCGTTCAGCGATGCGGGGCCGGTCTGTGTGCGCCGGGGCATGTCAAGCACTCCCATTGCCGCTCAACTCAAATGTTCCAGTGGAAGTTGGCATCCAGGCCCTTGGGGCCCACATGCATCATGCGCTCCAGCCGGTCGCCCTTGTAGCTGGCGGTGACGCGGTATTGCCCCTGGGGCAGCTGCACATAGGTCATGGGGCCGGCGTCCTTCAGGCGCAGCACGGCCTTGCCGGCCTTGTCGAAGACCTTCAGGTGCACGCCGGCGACGAATTCGTTGTCCGTGCGATCCGAGAAGGTCATGCGCAGCGGCCAGTTGTGTGCGTCCTTGTGCATGCGCGCCTGCTCGTCCTTGCCAATGCCGCCGTTCAGGTACAGCGTGCCCGGCACCAGCTCGAACAGCGTCACGTCTTCCTCCACGATCACCGGCTGGTCGCCCTTGGCCTTGGCCTGGCTGGTGGGTGCGGGGGCAGTTGCAGGCCCGGCGGCCCAGGTGGGCAGGGCCATGGTGGCGCCCAGGGCCAGAGCCAGGGCCAGGCTGGCATCGCGCACGATGGCGCGGCGGTATTGCACGGTTTTCATGATGCACTCCTTATGCAAGTGAATAAGGCAATGTCTGGGGCCAGTCGCCGGATCGGCAGGCCTTGTGTCCGCAGGCATGGAATGCACGATAGGCGCCTGGCGCGCCGGCGCCCAGTGCCAAAGGTCACGATAGCGGCGTGACGCCGGTCACGCCGGCGCTACTGCGCTACGGCGCTATTGCGCGCCGGCGGGAAACACCAGGCAGGCCCACAGGCCGGGCCCCTCGGGCGCGGGCCTGAGCTCCAGGCACGCACCCAGCAGCTCGGCGTAGCGCATGACTATGCCCAGGCCCAGCCCGGCGCCCTGCCCCAGGCGCTCGCCCTCGCGGCCCCGGGCCCAGCGCTGCAACAGCCACTGGCGCTCGGGCGCGGCAATGCCCGGGCCGTTGTCCAGCACCGACAGCAGCACGCTGGCCGCCGGCCCCTGGCCCTCCTGCACCAGCGCCACCGTCACCTGGGGCGCCGCGCCGTCTGCCGGGCGGCCGTAGCGCAGGGCGTTGTCGATGAGGTTGTTCAACACCCCCTCGATGAGCAGCGCCTGGCCCAGCACGCCGCAGGGCCGCTCCAGGCCCTGCGCGCCCAGATCCACGCCGGCGGCGTCGGCACGCGGCAAAAACCGCAGCACGGCCGCGCGCACCAGCGGCTCCAGCTCCACCGGCTGCAGCCGCAGCGAGCCGCGCGCCTCGTCGGCCAGGGCCAGGGCCAGCAGCTGATCCACCAGGTGGCTGGCGCGCGCCTCGCTGTGCACGATGCCGGCCAGCTGCTCGCGCCACACGGCCGGGTCTTGCTGCGCCAGGCCGTAGCTGGCCAGCGCGCGTATGCCCGCCAGCGGCGTGCGCAGCTCATGCGCCACGTTGCCGGCAAACTCGTGCTGTGCCTGCACGCCCTGGGCCACGCGCGCCAGCAGGTCGTTCACGGCGGCGCCCAGGCGCTGCAGGTCGCGCGTGGAGGCGGCGACGGCCAGCGGCGTGAGGTCGCGCGCGTCGCGCCCGTCCAGCGCCTGCTGGAACTGCGCCAGGGGCTTTAGCTCGCGCCGGATGCTGCGCCCCAGCCACAGCGCCAGCACCGTCAGCAGCAGCAGCTGCGAGGCCGCCGAATACAGCAGCGCGCTGCGCAGCATGACGCTGCGGCCGTGCACGGTGTGCGCGGTGATGACCTCGAAGGGCGCCGGCTCGGCCAGCTGCAGGCGCACGGCGCGCAGGGCGCGGCCGCGGTGCTGGATGTCAGAGAAACGATAGGCCTGTTCGCCACGCGGCTGCGCCACGCCCAGGCTGGCATTGCCGGCCAGCTGCGCCCCATCGGCCTGCAGCACGGCAAAGTACACCGTCTCCACCTGGTCAAAGAGCACCGCCTTGACCTCGCGCGAGCTCAAGGGAAATTCCAGCCCGCCCTGGCCCTGGCGCACGTTGGCGGCAATGGCGTAGGCGTCGTCGAGCAGGGAGCGGTCGAAGGCGCGCTGCGTGAAATGGTTGGCCACCAGGGCCGAGGCCAGCGTGCCCGCCAGCCCGATCAGCGACAGCGGCAGCAGCACCTGGCGCAGCAGCCTGGCGCGCAGCGAGGGCGGCGCGGGCTGGCCCTGGTCGGCGGGCGTGGTCATGGCTCGGCGCCGCCCCCGGCCTGCGCCTCCAGCATGTAGCCCAGGCCGCGCAGCGTGCGTATGCCGGCGCCGCTGCCGGCCAGCTTCTTGCGCAGGCGCGAGATGAAGGCCTCCAGCGCGTTGTCGCCCAGGCTGTCGTCGAAGCTGGAGAGTTTTTGCGACAGGCTGCGCTTGCTCACCACGCGCCCGGGCGGCGTCATCAGCTCCCACAGCACCTCGAACTCGCGCGCCGGCAGCTCCAGTGGCGCGCCTTGCAGCATGAAGCGGCGCACATGCCTGTCCAGCACCAGCTCGCCCGCCTGGCTGCGATCCTGCGTGCCCTGGCTACGGCGCACCAGGGCGCGCAGCCGGGCCTCGACCTCGGCCAGGTCGAAGGGCTTGCCCAGGTAGTCGTCGGCACCGGCATCCAGACCGGCGATGCGCTCGCTGGTGCGGCCGCGCGCCGTGAGCACCAGCACCGGCGTGCGGTCGCCGCGCGCACGCGCGGCGCGCAGCACCGTCAGGCCGCTGCCCTGGGTGGCGCCGCCCGCCTGTGCCTCCTGCGCGTCTTGCGGCAGGTTCAGATCCAGCAGCACGGCGTCAAAGGGCTGCACGCACCAGAAATGGTCGGCCTCGGCCAGCGTGGCCGCCAAGTCCACGCGGTGGCCGGCATCGCTCAGGCTGCGCTGCATCACCGCGCGCAGCACGGGGTCGTCCTCGACGATCAGGATTCGCATCGGTAGCTGAAAAACTGGGAAGTACGCATTTTTACGCAGTCTCAAGTCAGGCTGCGGTCAGGTTGCGGTCAGGCACTGGCGGCGATAAACGCCATGTATGAGTATCCGACAGTTGTATCTTTTTGCAGCCGTGGCCTGCGGCGCGGGCGCGCTCGCGCCCGCCTGGGCCCAGGCCCCCGCCCAATCCGCCCCGCTGACCCTGGTGCAGGCCCTTACGGCCGCGCGCGACAACAGCGACGTGGCCCTGGCGCGCCATGCCCTGGACGCGGCGCGCGCCGACGTGCTGGCCGCCGACCACGCGCCCGCCCCGGTGCTCAGCGCCAAGGCCGCCTCCATGGATCTGCAGCACGGCCTGGGCCCTGGCAATGTGCTGACGCGCAAGCGCATCGACAAGTCCATTGGCATAGACTGGACTTGGGAACGTGGCGACAAGCGCGCCCTGCGCACCCTGGCCGCGCAGCGCCAGGCGCTGGCCGCGCAGTCCGACCTGCAGGAAATGCGCACCCAGCAGCTGCAGGCGGCGCTGGCCGCCTACTACGACCTGCTGGCGGCGCAGGAGGGCCTGCGCGAGACACGCGAGATCGAGCGCGCCATGGCCGAGCTGGGCCGCATTGCCGAGCTGCGCGTGCAGGCCGGCGACCTGGCCCGCCAGGACGCCGCGCGCACCCGCATCGAGGCCGAGCGCGCCCGCGCCGACAGCCAGCTGGCCGAGCTGGCCGAGCAGCAGGCGGCCCTGGCCCTGGCCCAGCTCACGCAGCGCGGCCCTGGCCTGGCGGCCTGCGCCTGCGACTGGCCGGCGCGCATAGCAGGCCCGGCACCGGGCGCCGACCTGGGCGCCTGGGCCGAAGCGCGCGCCGACGTGCAGGCCGCCCTGGCGCGGCTGCAGGCGGCGCAGGCCGGGCTGGACAACGCCATGGCGCTGCGCAAGGCGGACGTGACCATTGGCGCCTCGTATGACCACTACCCCGGCACCTCCAACCGCCTGGTGGAGCTGCGCGCGCAGATACCGCTGCACTGGGGCTACCGCTTCGACGGCGAGATCGGCCGCGCCCAGGCCGAGCTGAGCGCGGCGCAAGAGGCGCTGGACAAGACGCGCCGCCTGGCGCTGCTGGATCTGCAGTCGCTGCAGCAGCAGGCGGCCAACGCCGCGCTGCGTGCCAGCGGCTTTGAAGACGGCATCCTGCCGCGCGCGCGCCAGGTGGCGCAAAGCGCCGAGCTGGCCTATGCCCGGGGCGCGATCTCGCTCACCGACCTGCTGGACGCCCGGCGCACGCTGCGCGCCACCACGCTCGACGCCCTGGCCGCGCGCGCCACCTACGCCAAGGCCCAGGGCCAGTGGCTGTTGCGCACCCAGCCGCAGCAGCTGCTGCCCTGACCCCATTCA
>JAFEES010000260.1 GCA_018240995.1 Pseudomonadota bacterium
GATGCCCAGCGAGCCCGACAGGATCACCTCGCCCGCCTCCAGCGCAATGCCCAGCCGGCCCAGGGTGTTGGCCAGCCAGGCCACGGCGTTGGCCGGATGGCCCAGGGCGGCGGCGCCGGCGCCGGTGGCGACGATGTCGCCGTTCTTCTCCAGCACCATGCCGCAGGTGCCGAGGTCCACGTCGCGCACATCGACCAGGCGGTCGCCGAGCACGAACACGCCGCAGGACGCGTTGTCGGCCACCGTGTCCTGGATCTTGATCTTCCAGTCGCGGATGCGCGAATCGACGATCTCGAAACACGCCATCACGCCCTCGGTGGCGGCCAGCACGTCGGCGGCGGTGACGCCCGGGCCCTTCAGCGGCTTCTTCAGCACGAAGGCGACCTCGCCCTCGGCCTTGGGCTGGATCAGCGTGGCTGCGCTGATCGCCTGGCCTTCGTTGTAGACCATGGCGTCGGTCAGCCAGCCGAAGTCGGGCTGGTACACGCCCAGCATGTTCATCACGGCCTGGCTGGTGACGCCTATCTTCTTGCCCACCACGCGCTCGCCGGCGGCCAGGCGCCGCGCCATCAGGCGCTGCTGCACGGCGTAGGCGTCCTCCACCGTCATCCCGGGGTGGCTATTGGTCAGGGGGGCCATGGCCTGGCGGTCGGTCAAGGCCTGGTAGAGCTGGTCGCCGAGCTGGTCTATGGTGTTCTTGTCCATGGGATGGCTTCCGTTCAGGCAAGGTTGAAGAAGGCCTTGGCGTTGCCGCCCAGGATGCGGCGCTTTTCCACGCCATTGAGCAGCGTGGTGTCGCCCACCAGCTGGCCGATCTGCTGCTCGCCCAGCGGGAAGGGGTGGTCCGAGCCCAGCATCACGCGCTCGCTGCCCATCACGTCCACCAGCAGGCGCAGGGCCTGCTCGTCGAACACGGCCGAGTCCACGTAGAAGCGGTCGGTGTAGCTCGATGGCAGGTTCGGGCAGTCCTTGCGCACGATGTCGCGGTGCTTCCAGGCGTTGTCCACCCGGCCCAGCGTGTAGGCAAAGGCGCCGCCGCCATGGGCAAAGCAGACTTTCAGCGAGCGCGGCAGGCGCTCGAAGGCGCCCGAGAGGATCAGCGACAGGATGCCCAGGCTGGTCTCTGCCGGCATGGACACCAGCCAGGGCAGCATCCACTGCTTCATGCGCGCGCCGCCCATCATGTCCCAGGGGTGGACGAGCACCGGGATGTCGCTCACGGCGCAGTGGTGCAAAAACTCCACCAGTTGCGCGTCGTCCAGGTCGCGGTCGCCCACATGGTTGCCGATCTGCACGCCCACATGGCCGCAGGCCTTGGCGCGGCTGGCCTCGCGGCAGGCGCGCTCGGTGTCCTGCAGCGGCACCTGGGCCAGGGCCTTGAGGCGCCTGGGGTGGCGGTTGCAGTGTTCCAGCGTCAGGTCGTTCATGCGCGCGGACCAGGTCTCGACCTTGGCGGCGTCCAGGGCGTAGCCGAACATCACCGGCGTGGCGCAGACGATCTGCAGATCCACGCCCTGGCGATCCAGGTCGGCGATGCGCGCGTCGGCGTCCCACAGCGGGGGCGTGACGGGGCGGAACTCCTGGTCGCCGCGCATGATCATGCCCTTGCTGGCGTCGTCGATGCGCAGCCAGGGCGCCTGCGTGGCATCGAGGGCGAAGGCCTCTTCCCGCGTGATGGCGGGAAAGAGGTGCGAGTGCATGTCGATCTTCATGCGCGGCTCCTGAACGAGAGTGAGATAAATGAAGAGGGAACGGCGCGATAAATGGGAAGTTCCGGGCAGTTCAGGGAAGAAATCTGAGGGGCGCGCGAAAATTTGTTTTCTGTGGCGAAAGTGCGTTCAGGGGCGTGAACCTGGGCGTGGGGACAGCCAATCGGTGATCATTTTCAGCACCTCGGTCTGGTCGCCGGGGCCCAGGGTTCCGGTTTCCGGGTAGGCCAGGAGCATGCCGCGGCGGGGCATGTGTTTGGTGCCGAATTCATGGTACGCGGAGTATGGGGCGGCGAAGCCTACCGTGACGCTTTTGCTGTCGGCCTGGTAGTTCAGGCCGCCGAGCATGGTGCCGTGGCGGTCTAGCAGGCGGGCGTTGCCGGCGCCGTATTTTTTTGCCGCACGGGTGCCTGGGGAGGGGTAGCGCGCCTGGGTGGATGGGGCCCATTGCGCCCACGGCTTGCCGCTGGGGTCGGTAGCGGTTTGAAAGCGCTGGCGGATGCGGTTTTCCAGCAGGTTGCCGATGGCATCCATGGCGGGCGTGAGGTTGGTCACCCGGCTTTGCAGCTGGCGCAGGTAGGACTGCAGGCCGGCGTCGTCAACGGTGATGGTCAGCATGCCGGGGCTCCTTCGTAAAAGGCGGCAATGCGCTGGCAGGCGACGTCGAAATGCGCCGGGTCGATCTCGCAGCCGATGAAGCGCCTGCCCTCGGCAACTGCTGCGACCCCCGTCGTTCCGCTGCCCATGAATGGATCGAGCACCAGCGCGCCGGGCGGAACGATCTGCACCAGCTCGCGCATCAATGGCGTTGGCTTTCCGGTCATATGGTGCTTGTCGGACTGAATGACCTTGTGTTGGTACACGCCAGGGAATGGCCCGGCGTGGGTGGCTGCATGGCAAGCACCCGCCGTGCCCCACACCAGATATTCCGCCTGGTGCTTGAGATAGCCCTTGTGCGGCCCGCGCGCGCCCCGCCCCTTGTCCCATGCCGCGATTCCGCGCCAGCTCAGGCCGGCCCACTGGTAAACGTCGGTCAGCGCTGGCAACTGGCGCCAGTCGATAAAGCTGGCCACGTAGGTTCCATCACGCACCGGCAGCGACCGCAGCCACTGCGCACACCATGACATCCAGGCGCGCTGGTCTTTGTTGTCGCCCGCAAAGTCGCGCCAGTTCAGCGCCTGACCACTATGCACGTATTTGTCGGACACGCTTTTCATGCGGTCGCTGCGGTACTGTCCGCCGCTGGCATACGGAGGGTCGGTCAGCACCATGTCGACATCGGGCAACACCCCCGCGCTCAGCAGTCCCAGGCTATCGCCGCAGTACAGCGTGGCGTCGCCAATGGTGACTTTGCGGGTGTAGATGTTGGAGGTTTCTGTTTCCATGCTTTCCTTTAAAATTGCGTCAGAACGTGGGGCGCGAAAGCGGCTGGTACCGGAGCCCATAGCCGCCTGAAAGTTGACCCCGCCGTCCGGCCAGGTGATTCGGGAGCTTGAGCCCCCACGTTCTCCCATCACTCTTCCGCATCGCGCCGATAGATCGGCGTGCCAACACGCAGGGCATTCATGCCCTTGCGCTCCCGGTTGATCACATTCCACAGCACGCTGCCGTCGGCCTGCTCGCGCACGATCACCAGGATGTCGTACTTGGCACCCGCAAATAGCTTTATGAAGCGCCGCCGTATGGTGTCGTCGTCGTAAGCCGTGCTCCACACCTCATCAGGGATGGCGAGGGTGGGCAGGATGAAGCGGCCATAACGCTCGCGCGCGTCACCCCGCTTTCCCACTACATGAGGTAGCAGGCGATCCAGGATGGAAACGGTGCCCACCGGAGTCTGGACCAACCGGGAGCCGCCCACTGGCACACCCAGCGCCTCGCGCAACGCCCGGACGGCTGCCTCAATGTCGTCCGCCATCGGCAGCAAATCTGGCGCACCGCCCTCTGGCTTCATCGCGCGCAAATCCTCCAACCCCAGGCTCTTCCAGGTGTCCTGCCCCGGAACCTCCTTGGCAATGACTGGCGGTGTGACGCCTGCCGCCACCGCTGCCCGCTCCACCCCCGCCGACAACCGCCCCAGCTTGGCCTGCACCAGCTCCTCAAACGCCCGGCTCGCCCCCTGGGTGCCCGCGTTGTAGTCAAACCCCGGGTCAACCCCCTTGGGCACGCGCTGCAGCTGCCCCGTGGCCGGGTTGCGCCAGTCCACAAAGCCATCCTGCGGCGCCTGCTTGATCAGGTCGGTGAACAGCGTAGGCGCGTTGCCATCGGTGGCGGCGCCGGGGCGCTCGCCGGCCTGGCCCTGGTCGTATTCGGCCTGGGTTACGCCGATGACGCGGCAGCGGCAGCGCCAGCCGTTGGGCGGGCGGTGCGTCTGCCACCACGGGTGATCCAGCGGCAGCGTCACCCCATGCCAGGCGCGATGCAGCTCGCGCACGCGGTCATCGTCCATGGTGATGTAGCGCGCGTAGGGGTGGGTGCGCTGGTTGCGCAGCAGGCGCTGCCACTGGCCGGCGGCCTGGGCCTGGCGC
>JAFEES010000261.1 GCA_018240995.1 Pseudomonadota bacterium
GCGGGCATCCAGGCCTTGCCGTGGGCCGTGAGTCCCCGCCTTCGCGGGGATGACGATGGGTAGAGAGGCGAGCCTGAGGAACTGGGATCCTGCCTTCGCGGTTGTGGAGAAAGAGTGGCCCGGGCCGTCACTGCGCAGGTGTTCAACCGCAAATGTCCGGCCATAAATCGCGCCAATCCGGGTTGCTTTCTTCAATCAGGCGCAGCTTCCAGGCGCGGTTCCATTTCTTGAGTTGCTTTTCGCGTGTGATGGCGGCTTCCATCGTTGCGTGTTGCTCGTAATAGACCAGCATATGCACGCCATACCTGTGCGTGAAGCCATCCGTAACCTCGCCTTTGTGCTCCCAGATGCGCTTGACCAGGTTTGATGTCACGCCCACGTACAGCGTGCCGTTGCGCTGACTTGCGAGAAGGTAGACCGTAGGTTGCTTTTCTTGCATCTGCGCCATGCTGCGGGGGCTTTCTGAAGGGCATGACGGGGGCATCGACAACGGCGGTCAGCCCTCCGGTTGCTCCACCCCACTCGCCCACTGCCCTCCAAGGACCTTGTATAGCGTGATGCGGTTGATCTGCTCGGCCAGCTGCAGCGTGATTTCGGCCTGCTGCGCGGCGTACAGCGAGCGTTGCGCGTCCAGCACCGTGAGGTAGTTGTCGGCGCCCAGGCGAAAGCGTGCGTCGGACAGCTCCAGCGCGCGGCGCGTGGCGGCGATCAGCGAGTCCTGGGCGGCCAGGCGGTCATCCAGCGTGGCGCGTTCGGCCAGCGCGTCGGCCACCTCGCGGAAGGCCGTCTGAATGGTTTTTTCGTACTGGGCCACGGCCTGGTCGCGCGTAACCTCGGCTACGCGCAGATTCGCCTGGTTGCGGCCGGCGTCGAAGATGGGCAGGCGCAGCTGCGGTGCGAAGGCCCAGGTGCCGTTGCCGCCCTCAAACAGGCCCGACAGCGCATTGCTCGCCTGGCCCACCGAGGCGGTGAGGGTGATGGCCGGGAAGAACGCGGCGCGCGCCGCGCCAATGCTGGCGTAGCTGCCGCGCAGCGCGTGCTCGGCGGCGCGTATGTCGGGACGCTGCAGCAGGGCGCTGGAGGGCAGGTCGGCCGGTATCGCCAGCAGCGCGCCGGCGGCCGCGGCCGGTGCCGCCAGGGCCGGTATCTTGTCGCCGTCTGCAGTGTTGCCGGCCTGGGTCGGCGGCGCCTGCAGGGCCTGCTCCACCCCGCTGGGCAGCAGCGCGGCGGGCACGGGCGCGCCCACCACCAGCGCCAGCGCGTTGCGGTCGCGCGCCAGCTGCGAGGCGAATGCGGCCGCGTCCACGCGTGCGGTGTCGGCGCTCGATTGCGCCTGGGCCAGGGCCAGGGCCGAGGTGGCGCCCAGCTCGTGGCTGCGGCGCGTCAGCTGCAGCGCGTGCTGGCGCGTGCGCAGGGTCTCGCGCGCCAGGCGCAGGCGGCGCGCGTCGGCGTCCAGCGTGAGCCAGGCGCCCATGACCTCGGCCACCAGGCTCAGCTGCACGCTGCGGCGGTTCTCGGCGACGCGCAAAAAGTCTTGCAGCGCGGCGTCGTTCAGGTTGCGTATGCGGCCAAAAAAATCGATCTCGTAGCTGCTGAAACCCAGGCTGGCGCTGTACTGGCTGGTGGTGTTGGGCCGGCCCGGGGTGGTCAGGTCGTCGGCCGTGCGCGCGCGGTTGCCGCTGCCTGTGGCATTCACCGTGGGCAGGCGGTCGGCCTGCGCCACGCCGTACTGGGCGCGCGCCTTGTCCATGGCCAGCACGGCCAGGCGCAGGTCGCGGTTGTTGCCCAGCGCCATGGCTACCAGTTCGCGCAGGCGCGGCTCCTGCACGAAGTCCTGCCATGCCATGGGGCCGCTGTCGGCAAGTGCCACGCCATCGGCGCCCGTCGTGCCGGGGGCGAGCTGCGGTGCCAGCCTTTCGGGCACGGGCGGGCTGGGTGCCTGGTAGCGCGGCGCCAGGTTGCAGCCGGCCAGCAGGGCGCAGGCCAGTGCGCTGGCCAGGGGCGTGAACGAACTTGGGCGCGTCATGCGGCGCTCTCCGGATGGTGGGTGTCGGGCTGGGCCGCATCCTCGTGGCGTGAACGGCTTTGGAACCAGCTGCGTATCAGCAAAAAGAACACCGGCACCATGAAGATGCCGAGCACGGTGGAGGCCACCGTGCCGCCCAGCACGGCCGTGCCGATGGCGTTGCGCCCGCCGGCGCCCGCGCCCGTGCCCAGGGCCAGCGGCGTGACGCCGAGGCCAAACGCCAGCGAGGTCATGAGGATGGGGCGCAGCCGCATGCGCACCGCCTGCAGCGTGGCCTCGAACAGCTGCCGGCCCTGTTCCTGCAGCTGCACGGCAAACTCCACGATGAGGATGGCGTTCTTGGAGGCCAGGCCCACGGTGGTGATCAGGCCCACCTGGAAGTACACGTCGTTGGCCAGCCCGCGCGACCAGGTGGCCAGCAGTGCGCCCAGCACGCCCAGGGGCACGGCCAGCATCACCGACACGGGCACCGTCCAGCTCTCGTACAGCGCGGCCAGGCACAGGAACACGAAGAGGATGGAGATGGCATAGAGCGCCGGCGCCTGCGCGCCCGACTGGCGCTCCTGCAGCGAGGCGCCGGTCCACTCGTAGGCAATGCCCGACGGCATGTCCTTCAATATGTCCTCGACGATCTTCATGGCCACGCCCGAGCTCACGCCCGGCGCGGCGTTGCCGACGAACTCGTAGGCCGGCGCGCCGTTGTAGCGCAGCAGCTGGGGCGAGCCATAGGCCCAGTAGGCACGCGAGAAGGCGCCGAAGGGCACCATCTCGCCGTTCTTGTTGCGCACCGTCCACTTGCCCACGTCCTGCGGCAACATGCGGTGCGGCGCGTCGCCCTGGATGTAGACGCGCTTGACGCGGCCGTTGTGCAGAAAGTCGTTCACATAGGTGCCGCCAATGCTGCTGGAGAGCACGCCGTTGATGGCCTCGTAGCTCAGGCCCAGGGCGGCGGCCTTGCGGTCGTCTATGTCCAGGCGCAGCTCGGTGGCGTCGTCCAGGTTGGTGGCGCGCACGCTGGTCAGCTCGGGGTGCTTGCGCGTTTCGGCCAGGAATTTTTCCTTGGCCGCCAGCAGCTCCTGGTGACCCAGGCCGTTGATGTCCTTGAGCATGAAGTTGAAGCCCGAGGTGGAGCCCAGGCTGCGCACGGCCGGCGGCGGCGAGATGAAGATGCGCGCATCGCGTATCTGGCCCAGCTCCTTGGTGGCCCGGTGGGCAATTGCCGCGGCGGACTGGCCGGCCAGCGGGCGCTCGTCCCAGGGCTTCAGGCGGATGAAGGCGCGCGCCGAGCTCTGGTCGCCGTTCAGGCCCGAGACCTGGTTGAAGCTGATGACCTCGGGCACGCCCTTGAAATACTGGTTCACCTGCTCCAGCACGCCCTGCAGGCGCGTGTCGGTGGCGCCGGCGGGCAGGTTGATGCTGGCCAGGATGTAGCCCTGGTCCTCCTCGGGCAGGAACGAGGTCGGCACGCGGGCGATGATCCACCACACGGCCAGGCAGATGGCGCCAAAGATCAGCAGCATGCGCTTGGCACGGCGCAGCATCCAGGCCACGCGGCCCTGGTAGCGCGTGGCGCCGGCATCGAACTGGCGGTTGAACCAGATGAAGAAGCGGTCGTTCAGGCCCAGCAGCCCGCCGCGGATGCGGGGTGTGCCGCCCCCGTGCGCGGGCGCCTTGAGGATGCTGGCGCACAGCGCCGGCGTGAGCGTGAGCGCCACGAACACCGACAGTGCCATGGCCGCCACGATGGTGATGGAGAACTGGCGGTAGATCACGCCCGTGGAGCCGCCAAAAAACGCCATGGGCACGAACACGGCGGCCAGCGTCACGCCAATGCCCACCAGGGCCGGCGTGATCTCGCGCATGGACTGGCGCGTGGCCTCCTTCGGGGGCAGGCCGGTGTCGTGCATCACGCGCTCCACGTTCTCCACGACCACGATGGCGTCGTCCACCAACAGGCCAATGGCCAGCACCAGGGCGAACATGGTCAGGGTGTTGATGGAATAGCCGGCCGCGGCCAGCACGCCGAAGGTACCCAGCAGCACCACCGGCACGGCAATCGCCGGGATCAGCGTGGCGCGCAGGTTTTGCAGGAAGACGAACATCACCAGCACCACCAGCACCATGGCCTCGGCCAGGGTGATCACCACCTCCTTGATGGAGGCGCGCACGAAGGGCGTGGAGTCGGAGCTGACGAAATAGTCGATC
>JAFEES010000262.1 GCA_018240995.1 Pseudomonadota bacterium
GGGCGCACATCCCGGCCAGCAACATCAAAAAAAGGAGCTGCCCACGCAGAGGCAGCAGCCTATAGATCCAAGAACTAATTGGAATCTGACCCCAATTAGCTGAAATTAATTGGAATCTGACCCCAATTAGTTCCAAACAGTTCTTGGCATCGGTGTCCGGCAATTAACAGGCTTTCCGGCATCTTTTCAGCGCTTTGCAGGGCGGGGCACGCGCCCACAATCATTGTCATGACCACGCTTGCCCTGCCCCTTTCATCGGCTGCCATCGGCGCGCTGCGGCGGTTGGTGGCGCTCGGGCTGCTGGCCCTGGCCGCGGCCCTGCCGGCGCATGCGCTGCGCATCAAGGAGGTGGCGGCCGTGCAGGGCGTGCGCAGCAACCAGCTCACCGGCTATGGCCTGGTGGTAGGGTTGGACGGCACGGGCGACCAGACCACGCAGATGCCGATCACCACCCAGGCCATGCAGAACTACCTGCAGCAGGCCGGCATCAGCCTGCCGGCGGGCGCCACGGCGCCGCAGCTGAAAAACGTGGCCACGGTGATCGTCACCGCGCAGCTGCCGGCCTTTGCCCAGCCGGGCCAGGCCATCGACGTGACCGTGGCCTCCATGGGCAATGCCAAGTCGCTCAAGGGCGGCACCCTGATCGCCACGCCGCTGCGCGGCGCCGATGGCGAGATCTACGCCCTGGCCCAGGGCAATGTGGTGGTGGGCGGCGCGGGCGCGGCGGCCGGCGGCTCCAAGGTGCAGATCAACCACCTGAGCGCGGGCCGAGTGCCCGACGGCGCCCAGGTCGAGCGCGCCGTGCCCACGCCGCTGCACGAGGGCGAGACCATCAAGCTGGGGTTGAACGCATCAGATTTTCAGACCGCGCGCAAGGTGGCGCGCGTCATCAACGAACGCCTGGGCGGCGGCACGGCCACCGCCCTGGATGGCCGCACGGTGCAGGTGCAGGCGCCGCAAGACCCCGGCGCGCGCGTGAACTTCATCGCCGAGCTGGAAGAGCTGCCGCTGCCCGAGGCCACGCCCGCGGCCAAGGTGGTCATCAACGCGCGCACCGGCTCCATCGTGCTGAACCAGGCGGTGACGCTGGGGCCCTGCGCCATCGCGCACGGCAACCTGTCCATCACCATCAGCAGCACACCGGTCATCAGCCAGCCCGCGCCGCTGTCGCAGGGCCAGACGGTGGTGGCACAAAAGAGCGACATCCAGATCAAGCAGGACGGGGGCAAGGTGATGCAGGTGCCGGCCTCGCCGCAGCTGGCCGACGTGGTGCGCGCCCTCAACACCCTGGGCGCCACGCCGCAGGATCTGCTGGCCATATTGCAGGCCATCAAGGCCGCCGGCGCGCTCAACGCCGAGCTGGAGGTGATCTGATGAGCATGGCACTGAACCCCGCCACCGCCGCCAGTGCCCGCCAGGCGCTGGCCGCCGATGGCCGTTCGCTGAATGCGCTGAAATTCCAGTCCACCCAGGGCGATACCCAGGCCGGCAAGGGCGCGGTGCAAGAGGCCGCCAAGCAGCTCGAATCGCTGTTCATGCGCGAGCTCATCAAGAGCATGCGCGAGGCCACGGCCAAGTCCGGGCTGCTGGACGGCGCCGAGGGCAACCTGGCCAACGACCTGTTCGACCAGCAGCTGTCGGTGCAGATGTCGGGCCTGCCCGGCGGGCTGTCCGAGGCGATACAGCGCCAGCTGTCCAAACAGCTGGGCGGCGACGGCCAGACCGCCCTGGTGCCCGGCTCCACGCTGAGCCTGGACGCGGCGCAGCGCAAGGCCGCGCCCGCCGACAACGCGCGCACGCCCGGCCCCAAGGGGCGCGAGAACTTCGTGCAGCACCACCACGGCGCGGCCGAGCGCGTGGCGCAGCAAAGCGGCATTCCCGCCAGCTTCATGCTGGGCCAGGCCGGCCACGAGACCGGCTGGGGCAAGAGCGAGATCCGCAACAAGGACGGCAGCAACTCCTTCAACCTGTTCGGCATCAAGGCCGGAAAGGGCTGGACGGGCAAGGTGGCCGAGGTCAGCACCACCGAATATGTGAACGGCCAGCCGCGCAAGACGGTGGCGCGCTTTCGCGCCTACGACTCCTACGAGGACTCGTTCAAGGACTACGCCCGCCTGATCAACGACAACCCGCGCTACGAAAAGGCGCGCGCCAAGACCCATTCGGCCCAGGCCTTTGCGACCGAGCTGCAAAAGGCCGGCTATGCCACCGACCCGCAATACGCCGCCAAGCTCAACCGCGCCATACAGAGCACGCATGGCCTGGCGCGCTCGCCGCTGCTGGCGCGTAACAGCGGTACGCAGGCCTGAAATGCAACTGTTTTGCCTCACCCTTGGCTTTGGCATCGTCGTCCCCGCGCAGGCGGCAATGACGGCTGGGGTGCGGCCGGCGCGCCCAGCTTGCATGAGGCGCGCAGCGCCACGGACAACCGTATAGCCCGTTCTGAACCATGAGCCTGCTCAGCGTCGGCGCCCGCGCCCTTCTTGCCAACCAGACGGCCCTGCAGACCACCGGGCACAACATCGCCAACGTCAGCGTGGCCGGCTACTCGCGCCAGAGCGTGGCCATGCAGACGGTGCAGGGCCAGTTCAGCGGCTCGGGCTACATAGGCAACGGCGTGAACGTGGCCACCATCATGCGCAACCACAACGAGCTGCTCACGCGCCAGGCGGCCGCGGCCCAGGCCGTGCAGGCCGGCGACACGGTGCGCGCCGAGCGCCTGACGCAGCTGCAGGACGTGTTCCAGGGCGGCACCAAGGGCCTGGGCGCGGCCATCAGCGACATGCTCAATTCGCTGGTGGACGTGGTGGCCGCGCCCTCCGACATCACGGCGCGCACCGTCACGCTGACGCGCATGAACGAGATGGCCTCGCGCATGCGCACCAGCGCCGACCAGCTGCACGAGATCGAATACTCGGTGAACGAACAGCTCACCAACAACGCCACGCGCATCAACCAGCTGGCGCAAAGCATTGCCGATGCCAACGAGCAGGTCGCCCGCGTCAAGGGCAACGGCCAGTCTCCCAACGACCTGCTGGACAAGCGCGACCAGCTGATACGCGAGCTGAACCAATACATACAGACCACGCAGATACCGGCCGACGACGGCTCCATAGGCGTGTTCATCGGTGGCAGCCAGGCGCTGGTGCTGGGCAGCACGGCGGCCTCGGTGTCGCTGGCCGAATCACAGCTGTTTCCGGGCAGCAACCAGATGCGCATGTTCTTCAACCGCCCCGGCGCCACGCCGGCCGAGCTGCAGGAAGGCATGCTCGGCGGCGGCGAGGTGGCCGGCCTGTTGAAGTTTGCCAACAACGACCTGGTGGAGGGGCGCAACCTGCTGGGGCGCATGGCGCAGGCCATAGGCATGAGCATGAACGCGCAGAACAAGCTGGGCCTGACGCTGGACGGCAAAAGCGGCGGCGACCTGTTCACCGTGCCCGCCAGCGCCAATGGCTTCACCAATAGCGCCAGCGCGGCGGGCAACGTCAGCTACGCCGACCCGACCCAGTTCGCAGCCTCCGACTATGAGGTGCGCTTTGACGCCGCGGGCGCGCAGGTGGTGCGCCTGTCCGATGGCCGCGCCACGAACTTTCCCGGCGCCGCCACGCCGCCCGCGCAACTAACCGTGGACGGCCTGTCGTTCAACGTCACCGGCGCGGGCGCGGCGGGCGAGCGCATCCTGTTCAAGCCCTTTGCCGACGCGGCCCTGAACATCAAGTCCCTGGTCAACTCGCCGCGCGACCTGGCGGCCGCGAATCCCGTCAACGCCGCCATGGGCACGGCCAATGGCGGCACGCTGCAGCTGGCCGGCCTCAAGGCCACCGGCATCCCGGCGCTCACCCCGCCGGCCATAGGCACCAACGTGACGCTGAGCTTCAACGGCACGGGTGGCTTCACCATCGCCGGCACGGCGGGCACGCCGGTGGATCTATCCAGCAAGCCGCCCACGCCCATCGCGCCCGTGACCCCCGGGCCACCGCCAAGCTACGCCTTCACCTCGGGGCAGGCGATCAGTATCGACGGCTGGTCGATCACGCTGCAGGGCACGCCCAAGAGCGGCGACACGGTCAAGATCGGCAACGCCAGCGATCCGCTATACGGCGACATCTACACCCGCAACGCCGGCAATGCCTCGGCCCTGATGGCGCTGCGCGACGTGAAGATGTTCGACGAATCCAAGCTGGGCGACGGCTACGCCGGCCTGATGGC
>JAFEES010000263.1 GCA_018240995.1 Pseudomonadota bacterium
CGCATCATCCATTGGCCAATGGGATCGAACACATACAGGTGTTCGGACAGCGCATGGCCGGCCTGCGGCGCCAGCCACTGCGCCAGCTTGGCGCCATCCACGCGCAGCACCGTGGCCTGGGTCAGGGCAGGGGTGATGTCGGCGGGCGGCGCGGCATCGTCGGTGACCAGCCAGATCCAGTCCAGGCGCTCTTTCTCGCGGCCCATGGTCTCGCGCAGCTGGCGCTGCAGGTATAGGTTGTTGCGGCAGTCGGCATCGCAGGCGCCGCCCGCCACGCTGACCAGCAGCCACTGGTCACGCAGCTCGCCCAGCTTGCGCGGCTGGCCGTCCAGGGTCTGCACGGCCAGGTCTGCCGGCATGGGGCGCAAGGGCTGCACCAGCTCGCCAAAGTTGCGCCGGGCTTCGGGACGCACCACGTAATAGGTGAAGTACGAAGCGGCCACCGGCGCCGCGCACACCAGCAGCAGACCCAGCAACTGCCAGCGTCCGATGCGGCGCGCGCGCTGCGGCCGCTGCGGGGCGGGCTCAGCGGCTGGGCCTGCGGCCAAGGGAGGGGAAACGTCGGACAAGTTGGAACCAGACATATAGAACGAACACCAGGCCACACAGGCCGAACCATTGAAACGCGTAGCCGTAGTGCTTATCCACACCGCTGTCTATGGGCGCCCAGTCGCGCAGCAGGCCGTCGCTGGCGGCACCGGTCTGCAGCACCACCAGGGGCAACAGCGGCAGTCCGGTCTCGGCGCCATAGGCGACCAGGTCGAGATTTTGCCGGATGCGCGAAGCCCCCTCGCCCTTGCCGGCCGGCGCGAACTCGTACAGCCGCCCCACGCCAGCCGCAATGCGCCCGTGAATGCGCACCTCGCCCGCGGGCGTGGCGATGTCTGGCAGGCGCGTGCGCTCCTGGAAATCGCGCGGCACCCAGCCACGCTGCACCAGCACCACGGCCTGGCTGGTCGAAAGGCGCAACGGCGTCAGCACCCAAAAGCCCGGCCGTCCCTGCATCTGGCGGTTGTCCAGGTACACCGTGGCCTCCGGCAGCCACTGCCCCTGCAGCTGCACGCTGCGGTGCAGCAGGCCGGCCACGTCGGCAGGCCGGGCCTGGGCCAGTTCGCCGGCCACCAGCGCCGGCATGGCCTCGCGCGCGGCCAGCAGTGCCTGCAGCGCCTGCTTTTGCGCGGCGCGCGACAGCTGCCAGGCCCCGAGCGAAGCGGTGAGCCCCAGCGCCGCCACGGTGGCCAGGGTGAGCAGCCAAAAGCGCCAGCCTGAGCGAGCTTGTACGGGACGGATAATGGGATCCATGAAAATTCTGGTGGCTCTGGCGTTTCTCGCCATCATCGCAAGTCTGGGTTCGGCGCTGTTCTTCATGATGCGCGGCAATGGCAACGACCGCCAGCGCAGCAAGCACATGGCGCGCGCCCTGGCGCTGCGCGTGGGTCTGTCGATTGTGCTGTTCCTGTGCCTGCTGCTGGCGTGGCGGCTGGGCTACATCCAGCCCACGGGGCTGCCCGTGAACATGCGCTTAGGCCAGCTGCGAAAAAGCCCGCTCCTGCGGGCTTTCTTGCGGTCGGGGTGGGGCGTTATACCCAATACACCAGGGTGTACAGCCCCAGCCAGACCACGTCCACGAAGTGCCAGTACCAGGCGGCGCCCTCGAAGCCGAAATGCCGCTCGGCCGTGAAATGCCCGCTTTGCAGACGCAGCGTGATGAACAGCAGCATCAGCATGCCGATGAACACGTGAAAACCATGAAACCCCGTGAGCATGAAGAAGGTGGTGCCGTAGATGCCCGAGCTGAGCTTGAGATCCAGCGCCGTATACAGGTGGTAGTACTCGTAGCCCTGCACGCACAGGAAGGACAGGCCCAGCAGCACGGTCACCCACATGAAGCCTATGGCCCTGGCGCGCAGATCCTCGCGCAGCGCATGGTGGGCGATGGTCAGCGTCACGCCCGAGCTCAGCAGCAGGGCCGTGTTGATGGTGGGCAGCCAGAACGGGCCCACGGTCTGGAAGGGTTCCACCACGTTCGCCGGTGATGCCGTGGCGCCCGCCACCACGCTGGGCCAGGCGGCCTTGAAGTCGGGCCAGAGCAAGGCGTTGTCGAGGTTGCCCAATGCCGGCACCGAATGCATGCGCGCCCACCACAGAGCGGTGAAGAAGGCGCCGAAGAACATCACCTCGGAGAAGATGAACCAGCTCATGCTCCAGCGGTAGGAGACATCGATCTTGCGCCCGTACAGGCCGGACTCGCTCTCATGCGCCGCATCGCGGAACCACTGGTATAGCACCACCAGCCACCAGGCCAGGCCCGCGGCGAACGAGTATTTGCCCCATTCGTGGCCGTTGATCCACATGGCAGCGCCAAGAATGACGAAGAACAGCCCCACCGCCGCCATTACCGGATGGCTGGACGGCGTGGGGACATAGTAGTACGGCGCCTTGGCGCCCTGGGTCGATGCACTCATGTCAGCTCCTCTTGTCTCCTG
This sequence comes from Pseudomonadota bacterium, assembly GCA_018240995.1. Lineage (GTDB taxonomy): Bacteria > Pseudomonadota > Gammaproteobacteria > Burkholderiales > Burkholderiaceae_C > Alicycliphilus. The sequence continues at coordinate 2,487 of JAFEES010000263.1, forward strand.
TTTATCGATCCTGTGTCCCTGCCCGCAGGCCGGTCACACCAGCCAGTGCACCAGGCCCATGAGCAGCAGCACCAGCAAAATGACGCCCGCCAGCCCTATGCCGACGACCTGCAGCGGCCGCAGCGACTCCTGGTCGCCGCGGTGCTGGCGGCCACCGCGCACACCGAACATGGCCCAGGCGACGGTGCGCACGGTGCGCCACAGCGACGGCTTGGGCTGCTCGCCGGTGCCGGTCATGACGCCCCCGGCCGCGGTGCCGCAGCGGCCGCGGATTGTGGCGCCGCCGGGGTCTTGCCGCCAACTTCGAAGAAGGTGTAGGACAGCGTGATCGTGGTCACGTCCTTGGGCAGACGCGGGTCGATCACGAACACCACCGGCCATTCCTTCTTTTCACCGGGCTCCAGCGTGTACTGGTTGAAGCAAAAGCATTCCAGCTTGTTGAAATGCGGCGCGGCCTGGCGCGGCGCATAGCTGGGTATGGCCTGGGCCGACATGCGCCTGTCCTGCACGTTCTCGAACTCGTACAGCACTGTGGCCATCTCGCCCGGGTGCACCTGCATGCTGCGCCTAGCCGGCTTGAACTGCCAGGGGCCGCGCGCGTTGGCATCGAACTCCACGGTGATGGTACGGCTGGTATCGACCTGGGTGTTCTTCACCAACGCACGCGCCTCGTCCGCGGCCACGCCGTTGCCAGGCACCTGGCGCTCGGTGAGCGACAAAATGTTCACGCCGGTGGCCTCGCAGATCGCCCTGTATGCCGGGATCAGCAGGTAGCCAAAGGCAAACATGCCCAGGGTCACCACCAGCAGCTTGCCGAGCATCCTGAGGTTGTCGCTGCGCCTTGCCATACCCATCCCTCAATGGCCCAGCAGGTAGTAGCGCTGCACGATGAAACCGACAAACAAGGCCAGCGCCACCGAGGCCAGTATCAGCCCCAGGCGGAGGTTGCGCTTGCGCTGCTCTGGTGTCGTCATGGCGCACTCAGCCGATCACGCGCGTTGCCGTGGCATCGAGCTTGGGCGGGGTCTCGAAGGTGTGGTGCGGCGCGGGCGACGGCACCTCCCATTCCAGGCCTTCGGCTCCCTCCCACGGGCGCTGGGGGGCCTTGTCGCCCTTGCCACGCAGCATGGGCAGCACCACGGCAAAGAAGAAATACACCTGGGCCGCGCCGAAGAAGAAGCCGCCGATGGAGGCGATCATGTTGAAGTCGGCAAACTGCATGGGGTAGTCGGCATAGCGGCGCGGCATGCCCGCCAGACCCAGGAAGTGCATGGGGAAGAAGGTGACGTTGAAGGAGATCATCGACCACCAGAAATGGATCTGGCCACGCGTCTCGTTGTACATCACGCCAGTCCACTTGGGCGACCAGTAGTAGTAGGCGCCGAAGATCGCAAACAAGGATCCGGCCACCAGCACGTAGTGGAAGTGGGCGATGATGTAGTAGGTGTCCTGGATCTGCGTGTCCACCGGCACCACGGCCGGGATCACGCCCGTGAAGCCGCCGATGGTGAACACGAAGATGAAACCCACGGCCCACAGCATGGGGGTTTCAAAGCTCAGCGAACCGCGCCACATGGTGGCCGTCCAGTTGAACACCTTCACGCCCGTGGGAATGGCAATCAGCATGGTGCCGTACATGAAGAACAGCTGGCCCGTGACCGGCATGCCGGTGGTGAACATGTGGTGCGCCCAGACGATCATGGACAGGACC
>JAFEES010000264.1 GCA_018240995.1 Pseudomonadota bacterium
GGCCGCTGCGGTCGATTTGCAGCCGGCGATTTCCAAGTCCGACAGCCTCCTAGGCATCCGGCGTTCAGGAGCTGGTAAACACGGTCAGCAAACCGGTGTAGCCGTAAAGCCAGTGCGAGGCGATCTCGCCCGAGGCGTAGAACCCGACCAGGGGCACATCACCCAGGGCGCGACGCACGATTTGCAGCTCCGCGCTGGGCCCACCGAAGCGCTGGCCACCGCGGCCCGAGCAGCTCACATAGAGGGCACCGCAGATGCGGCGCGCGGGTCGCACGCCGGCATCGCCGCTGGGCGGGGCCGGCGGCTCGTCGGGTGTCAGCTCCTCGCGGATCTCGGCGCAGATACGCATCAGATCGGCACGCGCCGCGTCCATGTGACGCTGGCAAAAGGTCAGGCGCATGCCCACCTGCACCCTGTCGGCCAGCGCCACACCGCCGCGCGCGGCATCCAGGCCGACGATGTGGCGCACGCGCGTATCGGCGCCAAAATGTCCCGTGCCCTGCGGCGCCGCTGCATCTTCGCTGGACAGCCCGGCGAGCGTGTGGCGCACGGCGCGCAAGGCGGGCTGCGGGTCGCCGTTCAGGCGCACGCCCAGGGTATCGAGCAGCACGTCCAGCGCCGGCCGGTCATCAAGGCGCAACACCAGGTTGCCCTGCGCCTGCGTGACCACGCTTTGCACGCCTATGGGCTGGCAGTCCTGCGTCACGCGCGACACCAGATCCACCTGGTCGCTGAAGGCCACGCCGGACAGCCCCCCGGATAGCACCCCTCCCGCCGCTCCGTCATGGCCGGCATGCTGGGCAAACGCCAGGCTGGCCCCGCGGCTGGCGGCCACGCCGCCAAACAGGTAGCCGCTGCGGGTGCGACCAGCCATCTCCACCAGCAGCTCGGCCAGGTCTGGCGTGCGGCCATCGGCATGCACCAGGGCCGTGTGGGCGACGAACGACGCGCCATCCCCCGGCCTGGAGCCCTGCTGCAGCGGTGCCGCACCGGAAAACACGCGGTACTGCGCCGGCTGCAGGTCGCACAACATGATGGACAGCGCGGGCTCGTCGAAATACTCCACGTTGTTGCCCGCCACGCCCACGCCCACGGTGCCGCTCCAATCGAGCACGGATGGCAGTTGCTGCATCAGGTAGCGCAGCAGCGCCGCGGCGTCAGCCACGTAGTGATCGGTGATGTACAGCAAACCCAGCGCCGGCCTGCGGGCGTATTGCGGCTGGGCCATCTGCGCCTGCAGCTGCGCCAACACCAACGCCGCCGCCATGCGCCATTGCGGATGGGTGGCATGGGCGTTGGGAAAGAGCTTCATGGGTTGCCCCTGTAGCGCCGCAGGCTGCAGCCTTGCAGCCCTTATGCCTAGCGCGGTGCTGCCGGCTTCTTGGCGGCGGCAGCCTTGGCTGCCGTGCGCGGCTTGGCGGCCGGTTTCGCAGATGCCTCGGGTGCTGCTGCGGGCGCTGCCGCCTTGGCCCGGGGCTTGACGGCGGCAGCGGCGCCCTGCATGCCCTGCGCCGCCATCTTCGCGGCCATGTCGGTAGCGCTCTTGAGCGCCCCGCTGGCCATCTCGCGCGTGGCTTCGAAGGCCGCATGCTGCGCGCCCGCGTCCTTCATGGCGTTTGCGGCCAGCTGCTGGAACTGATTGGTGAGCGCCCCCCACCACTGCATGGGGTCTGCCATGCCGGACGCCTTGGCGTCGGCCGGCGCCGCATCGGCATGGGCCGATGCAGCGTCGGCGGCCTTGGGTGCCGCCGCGGCGGGCTGCGGCGCGGGGGCGGGTGCCGCTGGCGCGCTGGGCTGCGGCTTGAAGGGGTCTACGGACGGACGCGCCGCGCCAAACGCACCCACCATGTCGCCCATGGCCACGTTCATGCCCTGCAGCGTGGCCAGTGTCATCTTCTGCACCTCCAGCGCCTGCACCGTGGCCGTCAGGGCGCGGGCGTTCTGCTCCAGCCAAAACTGCACTGCCTTGAGCTCCTGTATGCGCTTGTCGATCTCTTCCACGCTCATCGTCGGTGCCACCCAGCCCGACAGCGCGGCCGGCATTGCCGGCATGCCTGCAGCAGCACCTTTGGCCAGGTTCTGCAGAAAATCAAAGCCCGGGACGAAGCGCCCGAAACCGAAGGGGGTGGTGTCGCTCATGGCATCTCCAGTGCATTGCGTGAAATACGCGGCCTTGAGCTTACCGCTAATGCATCGTCCTGGCACATCATCCCTGCCGATCGGCACGGTACATTGCAAACAATGCTCCAAGTCTTGCGCCGGCGTCGTTTTCTCGCGCAAACCGGCGTACACCCATGGCAGGCGCACGCCGACACCACCTAGAATCCCCTTGCCGGCCCGGCTGGCATGTACCGAGACATTCCAAGAACCACCAACACCATGGCAACTGCAAAGAAAACCGCCGCACCGGCAAAGAAAACCCCCACCGCCAAAAAAGCCGCTGCGCCCGCCAAGGCAGTCGCCGTGAAAAAGGCGGCGGCATCGGCAACGTCTGCGGCACCCAAGCCCGTCAAGGATCCGTTCAACAAGACTACCCTGGTGGCCCACTTGGCCACGCAGGCTGGCGTTGAGCCAAAGACGGCCAAGGCTGTGCTGGCCGCGCTGGAAAGCGCCATCCTGGGCGCGGTGCACAAGAAGGGTTGCGGCGAATTCACGCTGCCCGGCCTGCTGAAGATCGGCCTGCTACAGGTGCCGGCGAAGAAAAAACGCTTTGGCAAGGATCCATTCACCGGCGAGGAGCGCTGGTTCCCGGCCAAGCCGGCAGCGGTCAAGATCAAGACGCGGGCGCTCAAGAAGCTCAAGGACGCCACGCTCTGACCGGGCCCCTGAGCACCAAAGTCACCAGCAGCCCGAGGGCTGCTTTTTCATATGCGTCAGGCCGCTCGCGGCTGCAAATAAAGCTCGGCCAGGCGCTTGGCTGCAGCCTCATCCACCCCCAGGCGTCGCCGCAGATACTGCGGCACACCACCGTGGTCGGCATCCACCGCCTGGAGCGCGGCCTGCAGGAAATCCTCCTGTACGCGCCAGATAACATTCAGCACCTCCTCGGGCGCCGAACTGGCGATGGTCGCCGGGCGGCGATACAGGCCATTGGTGAGCAGATAGTCCTGCATCACCTGCTCGCGCGACACGCCCAGGGCAAGCAACACCAACGCCGCGGCGAAGCCGGTGCGATCCTTGCCCGCGGTGCAATGAAAGACCAGCGGCGTATCCTCGGCCAGCAGCTGCTCGAACAGGCTGGCGAACTGCCGCGTATTGTCCGACACGAAGGCGCGGTAAGTGTCCTGCATCAATTGCACGGCCATGGGCGCCGTCATCTGGCGACCTGCCAGCGCCATTTCCTTGGCGCGCTGCACCACGGTGGGCTCGATGGGCAACGCCTGGTAGCGCACCGCGGGCAGCTCATAGGCCAGCGCCGCGCTTTCCGCCTGCCCGCGAAAGTCCAGCGCGCGCGCTAGCCCCAAGCCACGCAGCACCTGCATGTCCCGGGGCGTCAGGGCGGCGAGATGGTCGGAACGAAAAATGCGACGCCAACGTACCTGGCTCCCATCGCGCGCCACATAGCCCCCAAGGTCGCGAAAATTGGAGGCACCGGCCAGATCCAGGGAACGGGAAAAATCGGCCATGCCGGACATGCCTATAAAAACCCCATGCGCAGCGAGACGCGTGCAAAACAAAAAGGGGCTACGACGTTGTCGTAACCCCTTTTTCTGATTGGTTGCGCGAGAAGGATTTGAACCTCCGACCTTTGGGTTATGAGCCCAACGAGCTACCAGACTGCTCCATCGCGCGGTAGACGGAAATTATAACCTATTTTTAGGCCTCTGCGCTGGTGTCGCCAGAAACTTCCGGACGATCAACCAGTTCGACAAAGGCCATGGGCGCATTGTCACCCACTCTGAAACCCATCTTCAGGATGCGGGTGTAGCCGCCGGGACGGGTCTTGAAACGCGGGCCCAGGTCGTTGAACAGCTTGGTCACGCTGTCACGGTCGCGCAGGCGGTTGAAGGCCAGGCGACGGTTGGCGACGGAGTCTTCCTTGGCCAGGGTGATCATGGGCTCGATCACGCGGCGCAGTTCCTTGGCCTTGGGGACGGTGGTCTTGATGGCCTCGTGCTCGATGAGCGAGTTCATCATGTTCTGCAGCATCGCGAGGC
>JAFEES010000265.1 GCA_018240995.1 Pseudomonadota bacterium
GCCAAGACCACGCTGGCCCTGGCCCAGGCGCTGTACGAGCGCCACAAGGCCCTGACCTACCCGCGTACCGACTCGCGCGCGCTGCCCGAGGACTATCTGCCCGTGGCGAAGAACACCTTCGGCATGCTGGCCACCAGCGGCATGCGCCATCTGGCGCCCTACGCCCAGCAGGCGCTGGATGACGGCTACGTGCGGCCATCCAAGCGCATCTTCGACAACGCCAAGGTCTCGGATCACTTCGCCATCATCCCCACCACGCAGGCGCCGCACGGCCTGTCGGACGCCGAGCAAAAGCTCTACGACCTGGTGGTGCGCCGCTTCATGGCGGTGTTCTTCCCCAGCGCCGAATACCAGGTGACCACGCGGATTTCGCAGGTCGTCGGCCATTCGTTCAAGACCGAGGGCAAGGTGCTGGTCAAGCCCGGCTGGCTGGCCATCTACGGCAAGGAAGCGGCCAACGAGGTGGAAGACGGCAAGGCGGGAGATAAGGGCCAGCCCCTGGTGCCCGTCAAGCCCGGCGAGATGACGCACACCGAGTTCGCCGAGGCCAAGGGCCTGAAGACCAAACCCCCCGCGCGCTATTCCGAAGCCACGCTGCTGGGCGCCATGGAGAGCGCCGGCAAGCAGATCGACGACGAGGAGCTGCGCAGCGCCATGCAGGAAAAGGGCCTGGGCACGCCCGCCACGCGCGCCGCCATCATCGAAGGCCTGCTGACCGAGAAATACATGCTGCGCGAGGGCCGCGAGCTCATCCCCACGGCCAAGGCCTTCCAGCTGATGACGCTCTTGCGCGGCCTGGATGTGCAGGAGCTGTGCCGCGCCGACCTGACCGGCGAGTGGGAATACAAGCTGGCGCAGATGGAGCATGGCAAGCTCAGCCGCGAGGCCTTCATGCAGCAGATCCAGGCCATGACCGAAAAGCTGGTCAAGAAGGCCAAGGAATACGACCGCGACACCATCCCCGGCGACTACGCGACGCTGGCCGCGCCATGCCCCAACTGCGGCGGCGTGGTGAAGGAAAACTACCGCCGCTATGCCTGTACCGGCCAGGCGGGCAGCGGCGAGGGCTGCGGCTTCTCGTTCGGCAAGTCGCCTGCCGGGCGCACCTTTGAGGTCGCCGAGGCCGAGCAGCTCTTGCGCGAGCGCCGCATAGGCCCGCTGGAGGGCTTCCGCTCCAAGGCCGGCTGGCCGTTCACCGCCGAGGTGGCCATAGTGCGCGACGAGGAGGCGGGCAACTACAAGCTCGAATTCGACTTTGGCGACGACAAAAAAGCCGAGGAATCGGGCGAGCTGGTGGACTTTGCCGGCCAGGACAGCCTGGGAGCCTGCCCGGCCTGCGGCGCCCCCGTCTTTGAGCATGGCGCCAACTATGTCTGCAGCAAGGCCGTGCCCACCGCGCAACAGCCCACGCCGTCGTGCAGCTTCAAGAGCGGCAAGGTCATCCTGCAGCAGCCGGTGGAGCGCGCCCAGATGCACAAGCTGCTGGCCACGGGCAAGACGGATCTGCTCGACAAGTTCGTCAGCATGCGCACGCGCCGCGCCTTCAAGGCCTTCCTGGCCTGGGACAAGGAGGCCGGCAAGGTCAACTTCGAGTTCGAGCCGCGCGAATCCAAATACCCGGCGCGCAAGACCGCTGCTACTGCAAAAACAGGAGCTGCTAGCGCAAGAAAGACGGGCGCCGCGACGGCAAAAACCACCAAACCTGCCGCCAAGAAGGCCGCCGCCACCAAGACCCCACGCAAGACCAGCACAGCCGCCGGCAAGACCCCCAGCGCCCAACTGGCCGCCGTGATCGGCGCCGAGCCCGTGGCCCGCCCCGAGGCCGTGAAGAAGATGTGGGAATACATCAAGGCCCACAACCTGCAGGATCCGCAGGACAAGCGCACCATCGTCGCCGACGACAAGCTGCGCGCGGTGTTCGGCAAGGATCGCGTGGGCATGTTCGAGCTGGCGGGCATCCTGGGGCAGCATTTGGTTTGATGCTGCGCAGCCTGGTTTGAGCAGCCGGGTGGGTTTTATGGATCCGGCAACAAAAGGTTAACCGTCATCCCGGCGAAGACCGGAATGACGGCGGCCAACAAGGGGCCACACAAAACTATGAGGGGTCAATCTGCTGCATTAGCGTCATTGGGCCATCAGCAAGCCTGTTGCAGAGAATTGCGCCAGCAAGTTGGCGCGATACATCGAATGGCGCCAAAACCGCGCCAACTCTTGCCGCTGCCCATCCAGCGCAACTGCTGCAAAGCCTGCACGCCGCCACGGAGCCGCTGACCCTGGCGGAGCTGCTGGCGCTGCATCCTGGCGTTTCGCGCCGCACGGCGCAGCGGTGGCTGGCGCAGTGGGGCGCGCAAGGGCTGGTGGTGGCGCAGGGCGAGGCGGTATCGGGCGGCAGTGGCCGCTGCGGCGCCGGCCGTGCTGGCAGGCCCGCCAGATGGGCAAGGCGATCGCTTTCCGCCCGCCATTCCCCTCTCGGCCGATAGCCGCGACGTGCTGGCCTATGTGGACCAGCCCCTGGCTGCGCGCAAACCGGTGGGCTACCAGCGCGACTTTCTGGATGCCTACCGGCCCAACGCCACCTGGTATCTGCCAGCGCCACTGCGCCGCCAACTGCACAACATGGGGCAGACGGCGCAGGCCGGCGCGCCGGCGGGCACCTACAGCCGCGCCATCCTGAACCGGTTGCTGACCGACCTGTCGTGGGCGTCAAGCCAGTTGGAGGGCAACACCTATTCGCGGCTGGACACGCGGGCGCTCATCGAGCATGGGCAAGTGGCGCAGGGCAAGGCGGCGACCGAGACGCAGATGATCCTGAACCACAAGACCGCCATCGAACTGCTGGTGGAGAGCGTGGGGCGCCAGGGCGGTGGGGGCGCGGCGGGGTTCGACCGCTACACGCTGATGAACCTGCACGCCGCGCTGTCCGAGAACCTGTTGCCCAACCCGGCGGACGAGGGCCGCATTCGCCAGCACGTCGTGGAGATTGGCAAGAGCGTGTTTCGCCCGCTGTCGGTGCCGCAGCAGCTGGACGATGCGTTGGCGCAGCTGCTGGCCAAGGCCAGCCAGATTGCCGACCCGTTCGAGCAGGCGTTTTTCATGCTGGTGCATGTGCCGTACCTGCAGCCTTTTGCCGACATCAACAAGCGCACCTCGCGCCTGATCGCCAATCTGCCGCTGTTCAGGGCCAACCTGTGTCCGCTGATCTTCGTGGACGTGCCCGAGGCGGCCTATAGCCGCGCCATCCTGGGCGTGTACGAACTGACCCGGATGGAGCTGCTGCGCGATGTGTTCGTGTGGGCCTATGAGCGCTCCACCCAGGAGTACCTGGCCATCAAGCAAGACCTGGCGGAGCCCGATCCGCTGCGCCTGGCCTACCGCGACGTGATCAAGCAGACCGTGCAGGCGGTGGTCATGCACCCGGGCGAAGATGCCATGGCCCGCATTGCCCACGCCCTGGCCGGGCGCGTGCCCGAGCCGGACCGCGCCGCCGTGCAGGCCATCACGGTGGACGAACTGCGCCGCCTGCATGAGGGCGTTCTGGCGCGCTATGGGCTGCGGCCTTCGGAATTCGCGGCGTGGAAGGCGCAGGCGGCGGCGGAATGATCCGCCCCGCCTGTGGACTGACCCCCATGGCCGCAGAGGCACATCCGCCCCACCCATAAAGAAAAGCGCATCGCAGGCGTTGGCTGTCCGCCGCGCGACCCCGACGGCAACAAGCTGTGCCTGTTGCACCGCCCGCCTATGGCGTGTTGGCACCCCAAACATATTCATTATTGATAGCTGTTAACGCTTTATACATGAGTGCTACCGGCCTTTTTTCTCTAAAAGACACCGCCCGGCAGGGCGGGGTGCGATGCGGGAGCCTGGGTGCGTACATAACCACCATCCGAGGCGAGCGTGGATCCGAGCCTTCGCCGACCACGGGAGCCGAGTTCGATCGTTTCGTGAAAAGCGGGACTAACCAGCGGGGTGTCGCCGTGAAGGCCTCGGGCGCCTCGGTGGATTGATGTTCCACGCCGCTCCGTGATGGGGGCGCATGGCCCGGTTGCTCCTTGCTGAGAACAGTCCATGGCGGCTACCATCGCAGGCCGGCGGCGCCCTAGTGTCCTGAATTGGAAATTCGATGAACAAATCACCCGACTATCGGTGCCATGC
>JAFEES010000266.1 GCA_018240995.1 Pseudomonadota bacterium
GCAAATGATTTTCATTGACCTGGAAAATAAGTTGCCCACCGATGCTGACTTGCCTGCAGCGGTACGCTGGCAACAGGCCGACTGGGATGCTTGGCTGGCAGAGTCAAAACGCTTGGTCGGCGAACTCGCCAAGCTCAATGCGGCTGGGAAGGTCAAAGAGCGCAACGAGCTCATCGACCACCACAGTGGTCATTGGGGAAAGCTCAAGCCTTGGTTGCTGGCGTTGTCGGGTGGCAAGTGTTGGTTCACCGAAGCGCGCGACATCGCATCGCATTTGGATGTTGAACATTTCCGCCCGAAGAAGGTCGCTCGCGGTGTCAAAGGCCCGGACCGGGATGGCTACTGGTGGTTGGCTTTCGAGTACACGAACTTCCGCATCGCTGGCACCGTGCCGAATCGGAAGAAGGGTGCTTGGTTTCCGTTGCGGCACGCTTCTCCGTGTTCAACCTACGCAAAGCGATGTGAAGGTGATGAAGTGCCTCACTTCCTCGACCCCACGAACGCTCACGACGTCACATTGCTGGCTTTCGACGAGGAGGGGAAAGCCGTGCCTGCTCCGGGCGCACAGCGCTGGGAACTTGTGCGCGCGAAGCGAACCGTAGAGCGGCTCAAACTTGTTGAGCATCAGGCCTTGGCAGAGGAGAGAAGGAAAATCTGGCAGAGGATGGCGAGGCTGCTCGACAAGTATCAGCAGGAGCTCGCGAAGACGCGAACCTCAGCAGCTGCCCGCCAAGCTGTGAAGGACACGGCTCGCGAGATTGCTACGCTCACCAAGCCGGAGGCTGAGCTGTCGTCCGTCGCCAAGTGGTGCGTGCGACTCAGCAACAAGCCGGAGTTGCAGAGGCTGATTGCCTGATATGCAATGAAGCCAGCATGTTGAATGCCACGCCATGACACAGAGACTTCGTTTTCTGCTGGACACGAACATCCTGATCCCTCTTCAGGACTCGTACCAGGTTCTTGAGGCGAACCTGGCCAACTTTGTTCGCTTGGCCGGGGTTGGAGGGCACCAGTTGCTCTACCACACTGCATCGATCACCGACCTTCAGCGTGATCCTGACGAAGCGCGGCGTACGCGAACTCTTCAGCGTGTTCGGCAGTACGCAGCGTTGGAGCAGCCGGCACCGTGTCCATGGAACACGGCGGCGACGAGCGCCAATGACGCGTGCGACAACGAGATTCTCTACGCGCTGGAGTGCGACGCCGTCCATGCGCTGATTACTGAGGACAGGGGCATTCATGCCAAAGCTGCTGCCCGTGGTTTGCGAGACCGGACATACACGATCCAGACGGCCGAGGACTGGCTCCGCCGACTTCACGAGCCCAGGCTCGTGGTCCTGCCGAACATTCAGGACGCGCCTCTTCACAGCCTGACGCCTCTACTGAGCTCGGAGTTCTTCAACAGTCTTCGCGAGGGGTACGACGGATTCGACGACTGGTTCCGCAGAAAGGCGCGCGAGAACCGGATGGCTTGGATCTATCGCGACAGCGATGAGAAGCTCGCGGCAATCTGCATCTATGCCACCCAAGCAGATGAGGTGGTGAACGACGGCGGCGAGCATCTGCCAAACACATCGCTCAAGCTTTGCACGTTCAAGGTTGCAGAGACTGTCCGTGGCCGAAAAATCGGCGAGTTGTTCCTGAAGGCGGCGTTCAGGTATGCAACCGAGAACGCCTGCGAGCACATCTTCATTCACGCGAACGCCGACAAGCATGATTACCTCATTCGCATGCTGGTCGACTTCGGCTTCAAGCAGCGTGGAACATACAAGGGCGACATGGTGTTGGTGAAACCCCATCCCCTATCTCCGCCGGACGCATCTGTCGCCCCACCTCTCGAGTATGCGCGCGAGTTCTTTCCGCACTATCGCCAGGATCCGGTGGTACAGAAGTTCGTGATTCCGATTCAGCCCCACTTTCATGCAGAGCTCTTCCCGGACTACAGCTCGGTGCAGGGCCGGCTGTTCGGAACAGCCGGCAGTGTTGGAAACGCCATCAAGCTGGCCTATCTGTGCCATGCCCAAACCAAGGCCATTCGCCCTGGTGACGTGGTGCTGTTCTATCGAACCGAAGACGAGAAAGCGGTGACATCGGTTGGGATCGTCGATAAGTTCGAGATGCTCACAGACGCGGCCCGGATTGCAGGTCTTGTCAGTCGCCGTACCGTTTATGGCATCGACGAGATCACCCAGATGGCGCAAAAGCTGACCAAGGTGATCCTCTTTCGCCTGGTAGGTCACCTTCCGCACCCAGTTTCTTACGAGCGGCTTCTCGGCGACAACGTCGTCAGTGGCCCAATTCAAACAATCAGACAGATTTCCGATGGTTCCTTTTCTAGAGTGCTCGTCGCCGCAGGGCGGTAGAGCCGTTCTTCTTTCAATCAAGCCACGGTACTCGCAACTGATCGTCACAGGGGTCAAACGAGTGGAGTTCCGGCGCGTGTGGGCGGCTGAGCCAGTGCGGGCAATTGCGATCTACAGTAGCAGTCCTGAACAGAAGATCGTGGGGCTGGTCGAGGTCAAGTCCGTTGAGGTTGCGTCATTGACGAGGTTGTGGAAATTCAATGAGGAGCTTGGGGGGGGGCTGACGCGGGCCGAACTTCGAAACTATTTTGTCAACAAGAAGGTGGGCTACGCGGTGCTCTTGGGCGAGCGGCTCATCCCGTCTCAGCCTGTTGCCCCGACGAAGCTGGCGTCGCCGTTTCGCGCGCCGCAGTCCTTTCGATACTTGACAGAATCTGAGCTGAAGCGAATTGTCAGGAGCATGATGACATGACCATCTTGATCGCAGGCGCCCATGGGGTGGGCAAGACATTCCTCGCAAAGCCTGCGGCCCAGGAGCTTGGCCTCCGCTATGCGACCGCGAGCCAGTTGATTCGAGAAGAGCGGGGCCTCGCCACCTGGACCGCCACGAGGCAAGTCACCGACATCGATCAAAATCAAGTCGCGCTGATAAACGCTGTCGCGCGGATCCTGACAAGTGGAGAGACGCTGCTTCTGGACGGTCACCTTGTCCTGCGCAGCAGTCCGCATGTGCACCACCGACTTGCTTCGGATGTGTTCCGTCGGTTGCAGTGCAGGCGAATCGTCTTGCTGACGGCTCCTGCAGAGACGCTTTTGAATCGCCTTAGAGAACGAGGCGACGAAACCTGGACATCAGCGGAGCTGGAAGCGTTCAGCGCTGCTGAATTGCAGCAAGCGGAACTGGTTGCTGCTGATCTCGCCGTGCCGCTTGCGGTGCTTGACTTGCCGGATGCTGGCCGGTTTCGGTCGGCGTTGGCAGAGGCCTGAATAGGTGTAGCAGAGCGCGCGGGGAGTGCAGTTCTGCAGCATCCCCCGATCTCATGCCGTCGGCTTCAGCGCCTCGAACCGGCGATGCAGATCTTCCGGCCGGATGTGCGTGTACCGGCGCAGCGTGTTCCAGTTTTTGTGCCCCGACACCAGAGCGACTTCCTCGATCTTGAAGCCGTACCAGAACAGCATCGAGATGCCCGTGTGGCGGAGGTCGTGGAACCGCAGGTCCTTGATCTTGGGCAGCCCGGTTTCCGCGATGCGATCGCGTGCCCGCTCGAACGCGGAAGAGGCTGACTCCATGTTGTACGGAAAAATGCGGGCGTCCAGCTTCGGCATCTCCTCCAGCAGAGTCCAGGCCGGCGTGAGGAGGGGCACCACCTGGTCGTTGTATTCCTTCTTGTTGGGGTGCTTCACCTGGCGCAGGATGATCGTGCGGCGCTTGGTATCGATGTCTTTCCATTCCAGGCGCCCCAGCTCGCTCAACCGCCGTGGAAAGGCTAGTGCGAACTTGTAGAGCTGCGCCATGTCAATCGTCGTCTGATGGTGCGCGTTGCGCCGTGCAAACTCGGCCAGCAGCGCTTCTTCTTCCTCCCCGTCCACCCAGCGGATGACCTCGCGGGACTTGCCGACCAGGCCCTGCTTGTCGAGGTGGAACATGGCCTCTTGAATGACCGCGGGGTCGGCGTCGATGTGGTACGCGATGCGGGCGACGCCAAACGCTGCTGATAAGGGGGAGAGGTCGGACTTGATGGTGGCGGGTACAACGCCGTCCTCGGTTTTTCGTCGAGTCGCGTAGTCAATCAGGTGCTTCGGCTTGAGCTCGCGCACCAGGACCGTGTC